>NZ_JABXEM010000326.1:0-11591 GCF_013372595.1 Myxococcus sp. AM011 | reverse complement strand
GCGCAGGCGGCCCCCGCCATGGCGCCCGCGCCCGCGCCCGCGAAGAAGATGATTCCGCCGGGAGAGATGGCGAAGGCGACGGTGAAGGACGCGCAGGGCAAGGACGTGGGCGAGGTCACCTTCGAGCAGACCAAGCACGGCGTGGTCATCAAGGGCGAACTGCATGACCTGCCTCCCGGTCAGCATGCCTTCCACATCCACGAGACGGGCAAGTGCGAGGCGCCGGAGTTCAAGACGGCGGGCAGCCACTTCAACCCGACGAAGAAGGCGCACGGGATGATGGCGCCCAAGGGCAAGCACGTGGGCGACCTGCCCAACCTCTACGTGGGCCAGGACGGCAAGGTGCAGTTCGACACGTTCTCCCAGAACGGGCTCACCGTGAAGGCGCTGTTCGACAAGGACGGCTCCGCGGTCGTCATCCACACGAAGGAAGACGACTACCAGACCGACCCCACGGGCGACGCCGGTGGCCGCATCGCGTGCGGTGTGGTGGAGAAGCAGCAGCCGTAAGCTCGCGGCCTCGTGAGCGCCCCCGCCTGGAAGTAACGCCAGGCGGGCAGCGCCCGGGCCGAAGTCAGTGCACCGGCCGCGCGACAGCGGCGGGGGTCTCCTTCACGGGCGTGAAGAGCAGGTCCTGGAAGTCGAAGCTGAAGTCGGTGAGCGGCGACACCGGCTGCATCCGCATCTCGCCCACCGTGCCGTCCGGCTTCAGCGAGAAGGACACGAAGGCATCGGCGTTGAGCGAGCGGTCCTTCCAGCGCGCGACGAAGGTGTCGTATTGCCAGTGCTCCAGCTCGCCCACGAGGCTCGGCGTCTTGCTGAAGCGCAGCATCAGCTTCTCCGCCTCGCGCGTGAACGTCACGTCGCCATACCACGCGTCGCGGAACTTCCCCGCATACGCGTCCAGCGGCAGCGACGGCTTGCTCTCCGTCTTCCGCCCCGCTTGCAGGCCCGCGACCTTCTCCTCCGCCTTGGCCTTCTTCGCGTCGTCGTCCGCCTTGAACGCGGCGACCCAGTCCGTCGCGGGCGCGCCCATGAACGCGTCCAGCACCGTCCACACCGGCACCTCCAGCGTGCCGCGCTCCTCCTGGTTCGTCAGCACGACGATGCCCAGCCCCAGCTCCGGCACCAGCATCACCCGTGAGTAGTAGCCCGGCAGCGCGCCGCCATGGCCCACCAGCTTGTAGCCCCGGTAGTCGCGCAGCGACCAGCCCAGCCCATACGCCGCGAAGTTCGCGCGCAGCGCCGCCAGGGGCTTGGAGGGCTCGGTGACAGTCATCACCGTCTGCGCCGCCCACATCTCCTTCGACTGCGCCTCGCTGAACAGCCGCTTCTTGCCATCGGTGCCCGGAATCACGCCCTGGGCCAGTTGCGTCAGCATCCACTTGGACAAGTCGTTGACGCTGGAGTTGATGGCCGCCGCGGGCGAGTTGTTCTCGAAGCCCATGGGAGCAATCGCCTTGAGCACACCGTCCGCCTTCGCGTGCGGCGTGGCGACGTTGCCGCTCACCCGCAGGGCCTTGAAGAGCGTGCTGCTATCGCGCATGCCCACCGGCACGAAGATGCGCTCGCGCACGAAGTCGCGCCAGTGACGGCCGCTCACCTTCTCGATGACCTTGCCCGCCACGAGGTAGAGGATGTTGTCGTACGCGTAGCGGCTGCGGAAGCTCGTTGCCGGGGGGATGTGGCGGAGCTTGGAGACAATCTCGTCCTCCGTGAAGGTGGACTGCGGGAAGTACAGCAGGTCTCCCGCGCCCAGCCCCAGCCCGCTGCGGTGGACGAGCAAGTCCCGAATCGTCAGCTCACGGGTGACGTACGCATCATGCATCTGGAACGACGGCAGGTGGTCGACGACGCGGTCATCCCACTGGAGCTTGCCCTCCTCGACGAGCATCGCCAGCGCCGCCGCAGTGAAGGCCTTGCTGTTGGAGGCGATGCCGAACAGCGTGTCCGCCGTCACCGGCGTCTTGTCTCCGAGCTTGCGCACGCCGTAGCCCTTGGCGAGCACCACCTTGCCGTCCTTCACCACGGCCAGGGCCACGCCCGGCACATCGAAGGTCTTCATCGCCTTTTCGATGGTGGCGTCGAAGTCGGCGGGCAGTGATTGCGCGAAGGCCGGGGACAGCGGCAGGACGACGAGGAGAAGCGCGAGGACGTGACGCACGGGGGCTCCAGGCTCCAGGAAGGGACTTTGGGAGTCCCCTCTCTATCGCACCTGGCGAACGCTCCCCAGCAGCCCCTATTCCATGCTCGCGGGCACGCCCCGCGCGACTCAGACGTAGCCGAAGCGGCGCCGCGCGAACCACTCCGCGCCGAGCAGGCCGATGAGCGCCACGAGGTAGTACCAGCGGTCCCACAGCGGCTGGTCCTTCGCGCGCCCCACCTCCACCACGGGAGGGTCCAACAGCGGCATGTCCGGCAGCCCGTCTTGAGGCAGCTTGTACGCCTTGCCGCCCGTCACCTTGGCGATCTGCTCCATCAACTCCGGCCGCACGGACGCGTCCGACAGCTCCGGCCCCACGGCGCGCACCGCCACCGCGTCCTCGCCCTTGCCCAGGTCCGTCTCGCCCTTCTTCGCCGTCGCGAGCAGCTTGTACGGCCCCGGGTCCGGCGGCGCGAACTCCAGGCGCACCACACCGTCCGGCCCCGTGGCGCCCGTCTGCACCGCCACCGGCTTCTGCGTCGCCACCGAGAACAGCTCCACCCGCACCTGCGCGTCCTGCGCGGGCTGGTAGTCCGCGCTGCGCGCCTGCACCACCACGGCCACCGGACGCCCCGGCTCCACCGACGGCGGGTCCGCCGTCACCTTCAGCGTCGTCAGGTCCGGGTCCCTCACCAGCCACCGCAGCGCATTGCCCCAGAAGCGGTCATACGCGCGGTTGGGCGAGCCATCCCGATGCGCGGCGAAGGCCCAGTACCACGACGCATCCGTGGCCATGACCAGCGCCCGGCCCCGGCCGTAGTCCCAGACGGCGACGAGCGGCGCGTTCTTCCCGTTCGCCGTGAGATGCGGATGCTCCAGCAACACGGTGGCGCCAGGGCGCGCGTACGTGAGGTTGGCGCCCGGAATCGGCGGCAGCTCGCCCCACGCGGCCTCGGTGCTGGACGCGCCGGAGCCGATGGCCGTCACCGGGTGGCGCAGGCCCTCCGGCGTCAGGCGCGCGGTGAAGGGCTCCACGTTGGCGGGGCCCGCGGCGGCCACGGGCAGGGCCTCCATCAGCGTGGGCATGGTGGCCCGGCCTTCACCCAGCACGCTGTCGCCGCCAATCATCACGAAGGCGCCGCCGTTGTGGATGTAGCGCTCCAGGTTGCGCTCGTACTCGGCGATGGAGAGCGATGGGTCCGCGTGCCCGAAGTTCTGGAAGATGACGACGTCGAAGGTGTCCAGCTTCGTGTCGAAAATCTCCTCCATGGGGAACGGGATGAGGGACAGCTCGCGCTCGTTCACCACACCCGGGTCATCCGACAGCGTGCGCAGGATGTAGAACGAGATGAGGTCCACGTTGGCGTCCTGCTTCAACAGGCCGCGCAGGTAGCGCTCGTCCCAGGACGGCCGGCCCACCACCAGCAGCACGCGCACCCTGTCTCTGATGACCTTCAGCGTGAAGGAGCGGCTGTTGTTGTCCGTCACCGCCTCGTCCGGGAAGGTGGGCACCGTCACCGTGTAGACGAAGCGGCCCGTCTGGTCCGGCGTGAAGGTGAAGGACACCGGCTTCACGTCGTCGTTGGTCTCCAGGCGCACCGTCTTGCTCGCCACCGTCTTGCCCTCCTGGCTGAGCACGACGGGAATCTCCTTGCCCCGGAAGCCGCGGCCGTGAATCTCCGCCTCCACCGTGAGCGAGTTGCGCACGAAGGCGAAGTCATCCACCTTCAATCCTTCAATCGCCAGGTCCTTCAGCGCCTCCTGGCCCACGGTGAAAGTGGAGACGGGAACGCCCAGGTCCGCCAGCGCCGCGCGCGCACGGCCCACCACGCCCGCCTTCAACTCCGTGTTGTCCGCGCCATCGCTGAACAGCAGCACGCCCGACAGCTTGCGCGCGCCCTGCCCCGCGCCCGCCGCCGCACGCAGCGCGGCCAGCAGGTCCGTGGAGCCCGCGCGAGGCGGCTCCTTGGCCAGCGACGCGGGAGTTATCGGCGCCAGCTCCGGGTCGAACCCGTACATCTCCACCGTGAAGCGGTCCTGGAGTCCCGCGAGCGCCGGAGAGGCCTTCTCCAGGAACGTGGCCACCTCCGCCGCGCGCGTGGGGCCTCCGGGCTCCGAGGGGAAACCCATGGACGCGGAGCGGTCCACCAGCACCGCGACGCGGTTCTTCATCCGCGCCACCTGCAGATGGCGGATGCCGGGCTCCAGCAGGAAGAAGAGCGCGGCCACGCCCGCGCCCACGCGCAGCGCCCACAGCAGGACGCGACGTCCGCGCGAGGGCTCGCGACGCACGCCCCAGGCGGCCAGCGCCACTCCCAGGAGCAACCCGAGCGCGAGGAACACCAGCGCCCACGAAGGCAGGGGAGAGAGGCTGACGAGCTTCCAGGCGTTGAAGGTGGGGGAATTCATCCAGGCTCTTGGCGTAGGGCCGGTGCTTCAGCGCCGCTTGTTGAGGATGAGCTGCAGGTGGACGGCGTCGTCCTTGTAGTCCAGGCAGAGGGCGTACATGCACACGTTGATGCCCAGCCGCACCGCCAACTCCCGCTGCGGCTCGCCGCCGGGGCTCACGTCGAACTCGTAGTCCCCGGACTCGTTGCGGCTCCAGGCCCCGGCCACGTCGTTCTGCGTGTAGAGCACCGCCGCGCGCTTGCCCAGGTTGGCCGCCATCATCTGCGGCTTGTTGAGCAGCCGGCCCGGCGCCGCGTCCAGCAGGAAGAAGGACTTGAACACCACGTGTCCGGAGGGGACTTCCGCCAGCGGACTCTGCGGCAGCACGCGCGCCATCTCCCGACGGAAGCTGGCGTCGAAGCCGTCCCCATCGCTGCCGTCATTGGCGTCCGCGAGCATGAAGCCGCCGTACGTCAGGTAGCGCCTGAGGTTCGCGACCTCCGCGTCGTTGAGCGGGGGGAAGCCGCCGTCGCCGCCGAAGTAGAGGAAGGGGTACTCGAAGAGGTCGGGGCTGCTCAGCGCGAAGGGCCGCGCGTCCGGCACCACTTCGACGGACGTGCGCCGCTGCAGCTCCCAGGCGATGCGCCGCAGGCCGGACAGCCGCGAGTCCCAGCGGCCGCCGTGCTTCGCCACCGCGGGGATGAAGCGATTCTTCTCGCCGAACGCGTGCGCACGCCCCGCCAGCAGCGGAGCAAGCGCGGCGGAGCCGAGCAGGAGGTTTCGACGGGTCAGACGCCGCGCGGACATAGAGCGCATCTATATACCGTCGACGGGTGCTCGCATTCCCCGGTATAGAGCGGGCCCATGGCAAAAGGCGGACAGACGCCCGAGCAGCCCGGCTCTCCCGAGGTCCGGGCGGCCTGGGCTCGCAAGGAGGCCGGAGACGTCGCCGGAGCACGGCGCGACGCCGAGCGTCTGCTGGCGGGCAGTCTCAGCCCCGAGGACCGGGCCGAGGCCGAGGCACTGCTGCGCCACACCTCCACCCCGAAGGCCCTCTACGGCTTCGCCCTGCTCGCCGCCGCCGTCTTCGTGCTGCTGCTGCTATTGGCCTTGACCCGCTACGCTTAAGCTACATCGTCGGCGCCCTCGTGCCCCTTGAGGGGCCAACGTCGGGTACGCCGCAATGCAAGGAGTTGGAGCCATGGAAGGCCTCCTTCAGGCCCTCAAGGCCTATCAGGAGCTCAACCCGTCGGGCTGGGTCGGCATCTACCGCCTGCTGCCCATGTGGGCGGGCATCGTCTGCTGTGTCGCCGGGGTGACGCTCCTGCTGGTCGGCGGAGGCCCCCGGGTGTTCCGGGTGCTGGCCGGGCCCATCGGCGCGCTCCTGGGGCTGGTGTGGACGGGTGCCATCACCGCGAAGCTGGGCCTGCCGGACCTGGACCCGCGCGCGCCCTCCGTCGTCGCGGCGGTGCTCCTGGCGCTGGGCTTCCTGTTTCCGCCCGCAATCACCTTCGTGGGCCTGGGCGTGCCGCTGGGCCTGCTGGCCGGGCAGATCGCCGGGCCGCAGGACTTCCTGCTCGGCTTCGCGCCGGGGTTCATCATCGGCGGCCTCGTCGGCGCGCTCCTGCACCGGGTGGTCAGCGCCCTG
The DNA here is from genome assembly GCF_013372595.1 of Myxococcus sp. AM011. Classification (NCBI taxonomy): domain Bacteria; kingdom Pseudomonadati; phylum Myxococcota; class Myxococcia; order Myxococcales; family Myxococcaceae; genus Myxococcus; species Myxococcus sp. AM011. The sequence goes on along the minus strand of NZ_JABXEM010000326.1, from coordinate 5,412 downwards.
GTAGCCTCCGCGGTGGGCGGGTGGGTGCTCGTCATCGGCGCGCTGGCGGCGCTGCACCAGTTCGGCGGGCTGGTGGCCGCCGTGGCCAGCAGGCCCTGGGGCGTCATCATCGCCGCCGGCCTGTTCGCCATCGCCGGCGCCGTCTATCAGCTCGCCATGCGGGCCTCGCCCGAAGAGGCCGAGAAGCAGCGCGCGGAGAAGGAGCGCCTCAAGCTCCGGCAGGCGGAGCAGCGGGCGCTCGAGAAACGTTGGGGGGTCAAGTAGACGACCTCCTCCGGGCGCCGGCCGCGCTTTACCTCCAGCGTCGTGGCGCGTACATTCCGCCGCCTTTCCCCCCAGAATTCTCCCCCCAAAGGATTGATGGGCCAGGTCAGGCGCAAGGAGTCGGAGAAGAAGCCGGAGTCCCCCTCGGAGCCCGCCCCCCGGCAGGAGCCTGGCGCCAGCGGCGTGTGGGTGAAGCCGGAAGGGATGTCGCGCCGGGGCTGGGCCGTGCTCGCCGCGCTGATTCTGGTCATCCAGTTCCCCCTCATCCACTACGCCCTGTTCCGCGGCGACGCGGACGTGACGGCGACAGTGCCCTACACCCAGGACTTCACGGACCCGGGCGTGGTGAAGCGGGACTTCTTCTCCACGGGCGGCTACTGGCGGGTGATTCAGGGCGAGCTGTTGGCGCCGGGCGTGAAGAACAACCCGCTGTGGCTCCAGGCGCCGCTGCCGGACGACGTGGCCATCGAGTTCGACGTGCGCTCGGAGCTGCCCGAGGGTGACATCCGGGTGGAGGTCTTCGGCAACGGCGTGGACCCCAGCTCCGGGTACATCCTGGTGCAGGGCGGATTCAACAACTCCCTGTCCGTGCTTGGCCGGCTCGACATGGGCGCGCCCAACATCGACTCGCTCAAGCGTCGCGCGGCGCGCAAGGCCGGTGCCCAGGGTGAGAAGGTGGACGACGGCGCCAAGATTGAGGCCGCCGACATCGCCACCGTGTTCAAGGACGACACCCGCGTGCGCGTGGAGGCACGCGGCACGCCGGTGCAGGCCGGCCGCACGTACCACTGGCGAATCGAACGCCGCGGCTCGCTCCTGCGCTGGAGCATCGACGGAGAGCCCTTCCTGGAGTTCGACGACCCGCGTCCCCTGAAGGGCCAGGGGAATGACCGGCTGGGCCTGTCCGGCTTCGAGTCGCAAATCTTCTACGACAACCTGCGCGTGGACACGCCGGACCGGCTGCCCGCCCGCGTCGCCCCCGCCGCGCCCGTGATTCCTCCGGGCCCGTACGCGGACGACTTCAACCGCGACACGCTGGGAGACGCGTGGAACGTCACCAACCCCTCCGCCACGAAGCTGGTGGACGGCGCGCTGGTGGTGGAGCTGCTCCACAACCGCCCCGTGTGGCTGAAGCGGCCCATCCCCCGCGACGCGACGATTGAGTTCGACGCGTGGACGGACAGCCCGGACGGCGACATCAAAATCGAGGCGTGGGGCGACGGTCGCTCCTTCTACGCCGGAGACCTGCGCCTGCAGTACACGGCGACGGGCTATGTGTTCATCTTCGGCGGCTGGCGCAACACGCAGTCCGCCATCGCCCGCCGCAGCGAGCACACGCCGGACCGCGTGTCGCGCGACGGGGCCTTCGTGGTTCCCGGCAAGCGCCACCACTTCAAGCTCACCCGGCGCTCGGGCACCCTCTCCTGGGAACTGGACGGGCAGCCCTTCCTCACCCTCCAGGACGCCTCGCCCCTGGAAGGCACGCGCAATCAGTACTTCGGATTCTCCGGCTGGAAGAGCCGGGTCCACTTCGACAATTTGAAGATCGCGCCGCTCGCCCCCTAGCGGCCAAGGAAAGTCACACCGTGCGCAGAGTTGGCATCTTCGGCTGGGGCGTCGTCGCCCCCCGGTCCAGGAACATCGAGGCGTTCGAGAGGAACCTCACGTCCTCCGAGAGCTGGCTGTCCCCTTTCAACGGCTTCGGGCCGGACAACTTCCTCGTCGGCACGCCGGACTTCAATCTGGCCGACTACAAGCCCTGGATTGACGAGCGCTTCCCCGCCAACCGCTTCTCGCAGTTGGAGCGGAAGATGGGCCAGCCGACGCAGTTCGCCATCGGCGCGTTCATCCAGTCGCTCGCGCAGAACCCCGGCCTGGAGCAGGAGCTGCAGGCCCTGGGGCCCCGCGCGCACGTCTACGTGGGCACCGGCCTGGGCGATTTGCCCACCATCCAGTCCATCTCGTTGGACCTGTACCGCGCCCAGCGCCGGTGGGACCGCTTCTGGTCCGCGCCGGAGCGCAACGCGGTGCTGCGCAAGTGGCTGGAGACGCGCGAGCCGTTGGCGGGTCTGCCGCCGGAGCCGTCGTCGGTGGAAGAAGGCCTCCGCGACGAGGCCGAGGACGCGTGGTGGCACTTCTGGACGGGCCAGTCCACGGAGCTGCGCGAGTACCTGGCGGAGCTGCGCGACATCGAAGCCATCGGCGTGCCGGACGGCGCCGACGTGGAGTCCGCGAAGCTGGCCGTCATCAAGGACAAGCGCACCCGCAACGCCCGGCTGCAGAAGAAGTGGATGGCGCCGGAGCCGCCCTGGAACGCCGTCTCCTCCAACGTGCTGTGGAACATCCACAACACGCCCGCCTCGCAGATTTCGATGCTGGGGCAAATCACCGGCATGACGTTCGCTCCCGTCGCCGCGTGCTCGTCCTTCGGCTACGGACTGAAGCTGGCCATGAACTCGCTGCAGTTGGGTGAGGCGAAGGCCGTCGTCATGGGAATGACGGACGCGGCGCCCAGCCCGCTCGTGGTGGGCGGCTTCTACAACGCCCGCGTCATCTCCGCCGACGCCGCCATCTCCAAGCCCCTCACCGCGCTGCGCGGCACGCACATCGCGGGAGGCGCGGTGGTCTGGGTGCTGGGCGACTACGACTACTTCACGTCCAAGGGCTTCAAGCCGCTGGGCATGGAGCCCGTCTCCGTGGGCGTCACCGCGGACGCGGACCACATCATCACCCCGTCCAAGGAAGGCCCCACGCTGGCCATCCGCGAGGCGCTGGCCGCCGCGGGCTGCGAGCCCTCCGACGTGGGGAGCTGGGACTTGCACGCCACCGCCACGCCGGGTGACTACCTGGAGGTGCAGAACCTGCGGGACGTGCTGCCCGAGTCGGTGCTCATCACCGCGCGCAAGGGCACGTTCGGCCACGGCATGTCCGCGGGCGGCGGCTGGGAGTTGACGGCGCAGTACCTGGGCTACGGACGCGGGCAGGTGTTCCCCACCCCGCTGAAGAAGACGGAGCTCAACCAGCAGATTTCGCGCGTCCACGGCCGCTTCGTGTTCGACGAGGCCGTGGATGCCCCCGCCGGCTGCGCGGGCAAGCTGTCCATGGGCGTGGGCGGCATCAACGCCTGCGTCATCTCCCGCCCCTGGAAGAAGTAGCGAAGGCTCAGGGGTGGGCGCTCACGGCGTCCGCCTCCAGCTTCGCGGCCGAGGCCGGGTCGATTCGCTGGAGCAGCAGCAGCTCCAGCTCCAAGTCCCGCGCGTAGTTCTGCTGCGTGGGCAGCACGCCGCTGGTGGTGGAGTCGAGGCGGGCCTGGGCCTGCTCCTCCTGGGCGCGCTGTGAGCCGCCCGTGGCGATTCGCTGGTCCACGTTGCCCACGCCAATGGACTGGGACACCCGGTTGCCCCGCATCACCCGGAGGATGGCGCCGCCGTTGGCGAGCGTGAGGCCCTCCACCAGGAAGCGAGAGGACGAGGTGGGTCCCAGCGTCCCGCCCCCGGAGTCGCGCCACTCCGTCTCCAGCACGAAGCGGCCCTGCATCTCCTTCCAGGAGTAGCCCTGATCCTTGAGGAGCGCCTTCACCTCCGGCCAGAGGTCCGGAAGCGGCCGGGCGTAGACGTGGTCCGCGGCCTTGTCTCGCAGGTAGTTCTGCCGGAGCGAGCTGGCACAACCCGCGAGCGTCAGCAGCGCGGCGACGACGAGACACACGCCCGAGGCGCGGAAGAAGCGGCCCATGAAAGACCCCCAGGAGGAAGCGGTGGCGACAGCGGGAGCATACCGCTCCTCGCCCCCGCCGCGCGCTCCCGCCCCCGTCAGCCCTTGGGGTTGGCCACCAAATCGAAGTCGGGGATGTGTTCACGCATGAACTCGCGCATGCGCTGGATGAGCGCCGCCTCGATTTGCCGCGCGCGCTCCCGGCTGACGCCGTACTTGTCGCCGATGTCCTGGAGGGTGAGCGGCTCGTCGGAGGTGAGGCGGTTCTCGAAGATGAAGCGCTCCTTGCCCTCCAGCGTCCGGGAGAACTCGGAGAGCTTCTCGCGGAAGAGGGCCTTGAGCTGCTCGGCGCCCAGCCGCTCGTCGGCGGGGATGGCGCCCGAGGGCAGGTAGCGGTCCGCGCGCGTGCCTCGCGAGCCCTCGTCGTCCCCACCCAGCGGCGCGTCGATGGACAGCTCGTCATGGCCGAGCCGCTGGTCCATCTCCACCACGTCCTGCTCGGTGACGTTGAGCCGCTCCGCCAGGAGCTTGGGGCTGGCCTCGAAGCCCTGGGCCACGAGCTTGTCCTGCTCCTGGCGCAGCTTGAAGAAGAGCTTCCGCTGGGCCTCGGTCGTCCCCAGCTTCACCATCTTCCAGTTGTCCATGATGTAGCGAAGGATGTACGCCCGAATCCACCAGGCCGCGTAGCTGCTCAGCTTCACGCCCCGCTCCGGGTCGTACTTCTTCACCGCCTGCATCAACCCGATGTTCCCCTCCTGGACCAAATCCAACAGGGAAAGCGGGTTGCGGTGGTACTCGTGGGCCAGCTTCACCACCAGTCGCAGGTTGGAGGCCACCAGCCGGTACGCGGTGCGCACATCGCCCGTGTCGCGGTAGTGACGCGACAGCTCCAGCTCCTCCTCGCGCGTCAGCAGGGGGTGGCGCTGCACCTCCGTCATGTAGGCCTGGAGGGGGTCCCGGTTGGAGAGCGCTGATTCGCTCGACTTGGCGAGGGCCCGGGAGGGCACGGGCCTGCTGGCCACCGCCACCTCGGGCTCCGCGTCAACCAGCTCGGCCTCGTCCGGCTCCAAGGAATCCGGGTCCGGCGCTGCCTGGGCGCTGGGGTCCTCCACCTCCGCCTCGACGACCTCCGTCTGGGCGGGCGCGCTGCCCGCCGCCCGCTTTGCCCGGGGCCGGGAAGTCGTTCCTTTGGTTCTTTTCCCTCCACTCGCCATGGGCGCTCCATACCCCAAAGTGCCGCGATTGTTGCCAGAGGGTAATGCAGGGGCTATGCCCCTGCTTGATGAGCGACATCCAAGAGCCCACCGAGCCGGGCACCCCGGCCACCGACGAAGCACCGACGCGTCCCGCCGAATACATCGCGGACATCGGCTTCGACGAAATGAACCTGTCCGAGCCCCTCCGCCGCGCGCTGGCGGAGCGCGGCTACACCCACCC
>NZ_JABXEM010000325.1:0-11597 GCF_013372595.1 Myxococcus sp. AM011 | reverse complement strand
GTTCGGCCTGGCGGTCATCGCGGGTTCGACTCGAGGCCAGCGCTACAAGCTGCCTGTCACGGGTTGCGTCGTCGGCCGCCAGCGCGGCGCCATCCTCTTCCCCGACGACGGCTTCGTATCGCCGCTGCATGCCACCTTCCTGGTGAAGGACGGCGCGCTCTTCGTGCGAGACGAGTCCAGCGCCTCGGGCGTGTTCGTCACGGTGGCGGGCACGGAGGCCATCACCGCGCGCACCCACTTCAGCGCGGGGCAGCGGCTGTTCCGCTTCACGGGCCGGCTGGAGACGCCCGTGCCGGTGCCCGGTCGTCCCCTCGTCTACGGTGCCCCGGTGCCACTGGGCCAGGCCGTGTACGGCGTCGAGGAGGTCATCTTCGGTGGCCGGGGAGGCCGCGCGGTGGTGACGGCCGCCCCGCTGCTCACGCTGGGACAGGCGCACTGTGACTTGAGCTTCCCGGGAGACGAGGGCCTCGCCGGTCGCCACTGCGAGCTGTCCCCCACTCCCACCGGAGCGCTCCTGCGCGACTTGTCCGGCGGCCTGGGCACCTACGTGCGCATCCCCGCGGGCGAGGAGCGTCCCCTGCGTCCGGGAGACCGCGTCCGCCTGGGCCAGCACGTGCTCCAGGTGGAGACACTCGGCTAGTCAGTCAGCGCGAGCGCACAGGCACTTCGCCCGGCACGCGCGCTACGGGCTCGACGGACGGGCCACCGCGCCACCCAGGCGCTGCTCGATGAGGGCGCGGGCCTTCGAGTCCGCCACATCGCGCAGGTGCCGCGACCACCAGCCGCGCGCCTCCTCGAGCTGATCCTTCTGCCAGTAGAGCTCGCCCAGCTTGAGGGCCAGCTCCGGGTCCGGGTTCTTCTCGAAGGCCTCGCGGTACTTGGCAATGGCGAGCCCCGCGTCTCCGCGCTCCAGCGCGAGATCTCCCGCCTGCACGTGCATGCGGGACTCCTCCAGGTTGCGGTTCGTCGCGAGGATCTGCTTCTCGTACAGCTGCTGCTCGGCGTCGCCCGCCGACGTGCTCACCTTGCCGGGCACGGGCGCGTTGCGCGGAATGGCGAAGGGGGAGATGGGGCCCGTCTTCCCGCCGCCGTTGAAGTAATAGAAGTAGGTGAAGAAGAGGCCCGCGCCGAGCACCAGCAGCACGGTGAGCGACTTGAAGAAGAAGCCCAGCCCTCCGCCGCCCACCCCGGGCTGAGTGGGGATGATGGAGTCGGTCTTCTCCCGCGTCGCGGGCATGGCGTCGGCGTTGGAGGGCAGCGGCGAGAGCACGTCCGGAAGCGCTCGGACGGTGGCCTCCACCGTCATCTCGTTGCCCCACTCCGGCGCCGTGGCGTCGTCGTTGCGTCCGGTGGACGACTTGCGCGGCAGCGGCGCGAGCACCGCCGACGGTTGGGGGCGCCGCGAGGGCGACTCCGTGCGACGCCGCTCCTTCTCCACCGCCATCAACTCCGCGCGAAACGCCTCCGCGTTGGCGGGCCGGTCATCCGGGCTCTTGGAGAGCGTGCGCAGGATGAGCCGCTCCATGGCCGGGGAGATGCGCGCGTCGGGCCGGCGCCGAGTGGGAGGCGGCGGCTCCTCGGTGAGGTGCTTGGTGGCGAAGCCCACCGCCGAGTCCGACTCGAACGGCAGGAGGCCCGTCATGAGCTGGTAGAGGATGACGCCCACGGCATACAGGTCCGAGCGGTGGTCCAGCGTCGCGCCGCGCGCCTGCTCCGGGGACATGTACTCGGGCGTGCCGCAGACGAAGCCCGCGCGCGTGAGGGCGGGACCGTCGTCGGTGGAGTCGGTGATTTTGGCGATGCCGAAGTCGAGCACCTTGACGAAGTCCGGCTCGTTGCGCCGCTGCTCCACCATGATGTTCTCGGGCTTGAGGTCCCGGTGGATGACGCCCGCGCCGTGCGCGTCCGACAGCGCGCCGAGCACCTGGCTGACGATGCGCACCACGCGCCCCTCGCCCAGGGGCCACTCGCGGCTGAGAATCTGGTGCAGGTCCTGCCCCGCCACGTACTCCATGGCGATGTAGAGCGCGCCGTCCTCGGCCTGGCCGAAGTCCAGCACGCTGATGGAGTTGCGGTGGTTCAGACGACTGGCGGCCTTGGCCTCGCGCTGGAAGCGCGCCACGGTGCGCTCGTCCGACAGCAGCGTGTGCCGGAGGACCTTGAGCACCACCACCTTGTCGAGGGAGATCTGCCGGGCTCGGAACACGCGGCCCATGCCGCCCTCGCCAATGAGGGCCTCGACCCGGTATTTCTGGGCAATCGTCAGGCCGACGTAGTCGTCAGCATCCGGCGCGCGCACGAGTGTCGCGCCGCAGGCCGGGCAGAAACGGGAGGATTCTTGGGCGTCAGCGCCGCAGGAGGGGCAGTGCAAGTCAACTTCCCCGAAGGGTGGGGGGCGGAGTTCACCACGTCGCTCGGGTGCTGAGCAAGCCGTTCGCAAGACGAGCAACCGTGCTTGACCCCTGGTAGAAACGCGGAGCCCTCATGGAAGCGATGGAATACTGCCCCCGCTGCGACGCCGAAAACCCCCGGGATGCCACCGTCTGCCGAGCGTGCGGCTCACCGCTGCGCTCCGGGACGATGGTCATGGCCGTGGCCAGCCTGTCCACGCGCCCCCAGGTCTCCATCCGCGTGGTGCGGGCCGACGGAGGCCCCGAGTCCGTCGTCCGCATGCAGCGAGACACCCTCACCTGCGGCCAGCAGGGGGAGATCTCCCTCCCGGACGACCCCTTCATCATGCCCGTCCAGATGCGCTTCTTCTTCTCCGGCTCCAGGCTGGCGGTGGAAGACGTGGGCGGCGCCAACGGCGTCTTCGTGCGGCTGCGCCAGGAGCGGGAGCTGTCCCCCGGCGGTGAGCTGCGCCTGGGCCGCCAGCGGCTGGTGCTGGAGCCCATCCCCACCGCGACGCAAGGTCCCGGGGGGACGCAGATCTGGGGCTCGCCGGATCCCGGCTACCGCCTGCGGCTCATCCAGTTGCTGGAGGGCGGTCTCCGGGGCGCGGCGTATCCGCTGCGCGAGGGCGACAACCTGCTGGGACGCGAGCAGGGCGACCTCACCTTCCCCACCGACGGCTTCGTCTCCGGACGTCACGCGGTGCTGCAGGTCCGCCAGGACCGGCTGACCGTGCGGGACGTGGGCTCGTCCAACGGCACGTTCATGCGCCTGGCCGGCCCGACCTTCGTGGACAACGGGGACCACTACCTCATCGGCCGGCAGCTGCTCCGGGTCGAAATCCAGGCGCCGCTGGCCTGAAGCGGCACCCTCCCCGGTACTCGCGCCCGGGCCGCACGGGGAACTCCCGCGCGGCCCTGGGCCCCCACGACCTCAGCCGTAGGACTTCTCTTTCTTCTCCTGCTCCTCCTTGCAGCGGATGCAGAGCGTCGTCACCGGACGTGCCTCCAGCCGCTTGGGGGAGATGTCCTCCTCGCAACGCTCGCAGATGCCGAACGTGCCGTCCTCGATGCGGGCCAGCGCCCGATCAATCTTCGTGAGCAGGAACTTCTCCCGGTCCCGCAGTCGGAACTGCATCGACTGCGCGTACTCGGAAGACGCCAGGTCGATCTCATCGGGGAGGTCGTCCGTGTCGAAACTCGCCTCCTCCAGCAGGGTCTTCTTGGCGTTCTCGAGCAGGCTCGTCTTGCTGTCCTCGAGCATCTTCTTGTAACGCTTGAGATCTTTCTGGTTCACAGCCTTCGCTCCAGTGCGCGAGGGTTTTGGGCCCTGTCCCCCAAAAAAAGGGCCCGAAAGCTTTATTCAGGGAGCCGTCGGTGTCAAGCTGACCCAGTCACGACTGCGGGTGAATGGGAGGGCGGTTGAGCGAGAACACGAAGTTTGATCGGGAGTTCCTGCGCTCGGCCCTCTCGCTGGCCGCCAAGAGCGATGTGGATCATTTCCTCTACATCTGTGACACGCCCATCCCTCCCGAGGAACTCCGGGGCCGGCCTGCTCGCAAGAAGCTCGTGTATGCGGTGACGCTGGACAAGCTGGCACAGGAGCACCTGCTTCGAAAGGTCCGTGCGCTCGTCATCCCCGCCTACGACTACTCCCGCACCGAGCGGGTGAAGGTCGCCCTCGTCTCCGCGCTCTCGCAGGGCGCGTTCAAGGAAGGCGACCTGGTGCTCTGCATGACGGGCCGTGTGGGTCGGGCTCCCGATACCCTGATGCAGATGCGGATTGGTGGCTCGCTGGATGATCGGCTCGCGATTGAGGGTGTGAAACTGGGCGAGGAGTTTAACTCCCAGGTGGTGGATGCGCTCATCCAGTTGGCGCTCCAGATTGGCCAGGAGGGCTTCGAGGGCCATCCCATCGGCACCATCATCACCATCGGCGACCACACGACGGTGCTGGAGAAGAGCCGGCAGATGACCATCAACCCGTTCCAGGGCCTGTCCGAGGCCGAGCGGAACGTGTTGGACCCGAAGATTCGGGAAGCCATCAAGAACTTTTCGGTGCTGGACGGCGCCTTCATCATCCGCGAGGACGGCGTGGTGCTGGCGGCCGGACGCTACCTGTCCGCGCAGGACGAGCTGGTGAAGATTCCGCTCGGTCTGGGTGCCCGGCATGCGGCCGCCGCGGGAATCACCTCCTCCACGGCCTGCATCGCGCTGGTGGTGAGCCAGACGTCCGGCGCGGTGCGCCTCTTCAAGGGCGGCAACATCGTCCTGGAGCTGCACCAGACGGCGCGCCGCACCTGAGCTCGAAAGCTCAGTCCGCCTTGTCCTGGCGCTGAACCAGACGGCGCGCCGCACCTGAGCGCGAAAGCTCAGTCCGCCGTTTCCACCTTCACCTGGCGCTCCTCGCGGTAGACCTCCGCCAGCGCGTGCGCGCGCTCCACCTCGTCGCGGGCCGCGTCCACCACCAGGGCATGTTCGAAGCGGGCCACCTGCTCCTTCAGCGCGTCGGTGACGATGCCGCCCAGGGTGAGGCGCGCGGAGGCGCTCTCCCGCTCGCGGCGCAGCTCCTCCACCCGGTCTCCCAGCTCCGCTGCGGCCTCCAGCAGCAGCTTGCCGTCCGAGTCCGCGCGCTCCAGCGACTCGCGGGTGGTGGCCAACAGGGCCTCCGCCTGTGTGCGGTCCTTCGTGAGCACCGCCACGGCCTTCGAGTCCCCTCGCGACGCGGCGGTTGCATGGCGCGAGGCCAGCTCGTCCAGACGGCGCGAGTAGCGCTCCACCGCGCGACCCAGGTCCCCTTTCAGGGCGAGAAGCGTGGCCGCGGACTTGCGCAGCTCGGCGGCCTGTCGGTCCAGGTTCTCGAGCAGCTCGTCGAAGGCGACGAGCGGGTCCGCCGGACGGGCGCGCTCCTTCTTCCGTTTCCAGAGGCCGAAGAACATGGCGTTGGACGCAAGCCTAGCCGAAGGGCCGGCACAACAGCCGCACCCGCGTCAGCGCGTCCGCCACCGACGGTCCTCCCACGGACAGCGCGGCGAGGTACCGCGCCGGGGTCAGCCCATACACCGCCAGCAGGTGCTGGAGGAGCACCACGCTCTCCGTGGCGCGCTTGTCTGCGGGCGCCAGCGAGGCGGCCTCGACGAGCGCGCCGAGGATGTCCACCACTCGCCCCACGACGTCGGAGCCGGGCACCTGTCCGCCCTCGGGGCGCGGCGGAGCTTCAGGGAAGAGGGCTTCGAACGAGGCCTCCACTGCGACGGGAGCCACGGTGTTCCGCCCGGTGGCGACGCGCTCCAGCGCCTCCAGGTGCGGCGCGAGCTTGTCCAGTGCGTCCGGCGTCGCGGGCACATCCCGGGGCAGCAGCGTGCGCCAGGGCGTGTCGAACTCGGTGCGGGCCCACTGAATCTCCTCGTCGGAGAGGTGGTGGTAGAAGGCGCGGATGCCGGAGGCGCGCTGCTCGCGGACGAGCGAGCGGAGGTCCGGGTTCTCCTCTCCCAGGGAGATGAAGCTCAGGGCGATGTCCAGCGAGCCCATGGGCGCGCGGGTGCGGCGGATGAGGTCCAGGTCCACGCGGTCCTCTCCATCCGTGACAAGCACGACGGTGGCGCGGGCGAGGTACGGGTCTCTTCCCTGCGCGGCGCGGATGGAGTCGAAGGCCGACATCAACGCGAGGGAGATATCCGTCTGGCCCTCCGCCGGCGAGTCCCGGAAGAGTCGTTCGATTTGCCGGGTGGCCTCGGTGGCGGTGTCCACGCGGGCCAGCTCGGTGGGCACGTCGTTGAAGAAGCTGAAGTAGAGCGGGTCGAACGTCTCCCCTCGGCGAGCCTTGACGCGCAGGTTGTTCAGCTCGGCGATGATGAGGGCGTCCCGGAACCGGGCCCTGGCGCCGTGCATGGAGCCGGAGGCGTCGCAGACATAGACGCGCACGGCGGTGCGCTTCACCTTCTTCGACTGAGGCGGCGGCGCCTCTTCCAGGTAGGCGCGCACCAACTGCCGGTTGGCCGCGAGGTCCCTGAGCAGCATCCGGGGGTCCGTCAGCACGAAGTTGTTCACCTCGTGCAGGCCGCCCGTCACCTCGAAGGTCATCGTCTGCGTGGGATAGGGAACGCGCCGGGGCACGGGCCGCGACACCTGGGTCTCCGCCAGGACGATCTCCTCCGAGAGCGCGTCCTCCACATCGAAGTAGCGGGCACACCCCGCCGCCAGCTCGAAGGTGGCGAGTTGCTCGGGCCGCAGCGAGAACGCCAGGTCCGCCAGCAGCTCGTCCGGGCGAGGAGCCGCTGTCTCTGACGGCGCTTCCTTGGGCGCGGACTCACCGAACCAGTGGGCCAGCGCCTCTCGCTCGGCGCGCTCCACCAGGTCCGTCAGGTGGGCGCGAGAGGGCAACAGGGGCTCCAGCGCCGAGCGCGCGGACGCCGCCAGCTCCAGGTCCCCCGCCTCCAGTGCGCGCTCATAGAGGCCACGCAGCGAGCGGTATGCGGCCTGCGGGTCATGTCGGGCCGCGTGACGCACGTGGCGCAGGAACTCCTCCAGGGAGCGCACGGCCGGCACGGCGCGCGTGCGCTCGCGGGCCTCGGCCACCTCGCGGCGCAACGGCAGGCCGCGCTCGCGGTCATGGTCCGCGCCCAGGCGCAGCAACATCTCGTGGGCCAGGTCCAGGTCCCTGCGCTTCTGCACGACATCGACGACGTTCTCCTGGGCGCGCAGCGCGAAGTACTCGGCCACGGCCATCCGGGAGCTGCTGGGCGGCCGCTGCTTCCGCGCGGAAGCCGGGCGCTCGAAGGCGACGAAGTCCTCGTCGTCATCGACGGGCGCCGACGGCGGACGGGCGAAGACGTCGGCCACCTTCACGGCCCGGGCGAGTTGGACGAAGGCGCGCTCGAGCACCGTGACGGTTCCTGGCGGCATCACTCCCGCACGCCAGGCGCGCTCCACGCGCTCCACGCACTCCTCCATCTCTTGCAGGGCCTGCCCGGCCCGTGACTGGAGCCCCTGGGACAAGGCCCCCGCCAGCCCCCGACGAGCCCCCAGCTCGCGCAGCAACTGCGCATCCGCGGAGGTGTGGACGCCTACCTTGTCCAGATCCCGGTCCAGCAACGCGAGCACGGGGAGGGCCAGGTCGCCGTGTCCGGTGACCTTGCGGCCGAAGGTCCACCAGCGCGGCCCGCTCGCTGGGGGTACCGGCTGGCGGAGCGCATCCAGGCGCCGTCTCAGGTCCGTGAGCCGCCGGGAGAGCATGCTCAGCCGTTCCTCCGCGCCCTATCCGACGAGGACGCGCTCACGCGGCGGACCGCCGCTCCAGCACCTGTCGGCTGTATCGTCCGAAGTCCTCGTCGATGCCTCGCAGTTGAACGTCGAGCCGCTGCGCGCTCTCGCCCACGTCGCCAGGAATGGCGGCGAGCAGCGACAGCACGCCCTTGAGGCGCACCAGCTCCCCTTCCTTCAAGGCCAGCAACGGGAAGCGACTGCGCACCAGGCGGTCCACCGTGCGCTCCACGTCGGGCCGCTCCGTCAAGGACTCGGGCGTCGGCAGCGAGGTGAGGAGCTGCGTGAGCCAGCTTCGCAGGTACTTCACGCGCGTGTGGATGAAGGTGAGCTCCGCCTGGGCCACCGCCGCGCGGGCGCTCTCGGAGAAGAAGGCCGAAGCCGAGCCACCTCGGGTGAACGCGAGCTGTCCATCCAGGCCCAGCAACGCCGCGAGCTCGCCATCCGGAGCCTTGGTGGAGAACTCTCCCCGGTAGAAGACGTAGGCATCGCCGTTGAGGACGGAGGCGGCCGGAGGGGACGGGGCCGTCCCATCGCGCGTGAGGTGGCGGGCGTGCTCGCGGAGCCGACCGTCGAGGATGCCCTGACACTCCCCCATCACCACGTCGACGGGCAGGCCCTCGCGCCGGAGGTTCTCCGCCACGGCCTGCACCGCGCGCCCATACTGTTCGATGCGGTCAAACGGAGTGGAGGCCAGCACCTCGCGCGCATACGCCAGGCCCAGGGGCAGCAGCAGTTCCTCCTTGAAGCTCCGCTGCATCGGGTCCAAGGCGACAAGCGACTGCTCCAACTGGGACAGCCGCCGCGAGTCCGCCGCCAGCGTCTCCAGCGGCTCCTTGCGGCCCCGAGCGGACGTCCCCTGGAACGCGACGGTCGCCCGGCGCCGCAACGCACCCACCACCCGCTTTCGCGCGTCGGCCTCCGCCTTGCGCAGCCGCTCCACCACCACGGGGGCACCTTCGCCGAGGATGCCCACCAGGTCGGCGGTCCTGGAAAGCTCCTCCTCCAGGTTGTCCGCCAGCCCCACCAACCCCTCCAGCTTGAGGCCCTCCTCGAAGTCCGCGCTCTCCGCGGTCAGGGCAATCATCTCCAGCGCCCCATCCAGGAAGCGCGCGGTGGACTCGCCCAGTGGAGCCAGACCGACCTTCAGCTCGGGGATGACTCGGCACAGCTCCAGCACGTCCTGGAACGAGGTCAGCAGGGCCAGCCCTCCCCGCCCCTCGCCTTGTCCCGCCAGGCCTCGCGCGAGCCGCTGGTCCATCGCCGCCACCAGCGCCCGGGCGGACACCAGCAGCGGGGCGCGGTTCTGAGGATGGCGAGGGCCGGGCACCAGCTTCGTCAGCAGGCCGCGCGCCGAGGTGGACGCGATGGACGGCTGCCAGTTGCGTGACAGCGCCTCCACCGCCGACGCCTCGTCGGACGAGCCCAGCGACTGGGCCTCGCGTTCCTGTCCCCCGCCCAAGTCCTGCCGCACCTTCGCGATGACCTCGTCGAACGTGCGCTGCTCCAGCCGGACGATTTCGAGCTGAGCACGCTCTCGGGGATCCACCACCGACTTGAGCAGCGCCTCCGTCTCCGCCGACGGGGGACCGCCGAGCAGGAAGAACCAGCGCAGCGCGTCCAGGTCCTCCACGGTGGCCTCCAGCGGTCGCTCCGGCCGCCGGTAGATCTGATCTCTCACCACCGCGGCCTTCAGTGCCCACAGCGCCTTCACTGCGGAGCGCTGGGAGAAGTACTTCGTGGGCACGTAGTCGGGCAGCTTGGAGACCTGCGCCGTCAGGGCCCGCTCCAGGGCCTCCGCCAGCAGCTCCACGCCCTCCAGCACTTCACTGGGGACCTTCACCCTCGACACGGCGTCCTGCAACAGGTCCACCTGCTGCAACGAGAGCGGGGCCCGCAGGTCCGCCCGAGCGCCCTGCGCGAAGCGCTGCAGCATGGCCGCGCGGCTCTCCTTCCGGGCGAAGGACTTGGGCACGAAGCTGATGAAGCTCAGCCGGTCGGCGAAGGCGAGCAACAGCTCGGGTGAGCGCGCCAGCACCTCGGAGAGATACCGGTTGCTCGTCATGATGACGCACTCGGTGCGCCCCGCCGTCACCCGCCGGCCGTGCTTCAGCTCACGCTCGAACAGCACGTTGAGGATGGAGCGCAGCAGCATGTCCCGGCCGTCGAAAATCTCATCCAGGAACGCGTGCTGCGAGCCCAGCATGCCCTCGTCGGTGAGGTACTCCGTGCGCCCCGTCTCCGTCAGGACCTTGAAGTCCACGGGGCCCAGCAGGTCCGTCTGCACGGTGGATTCTGCGAGTTGCTTGGAGAACAGCGAGGGCTGGCCGGTGTGCTCGTCGATGATGCGCCCCAGCACCGCGCTGGCGATGGCGCTCTTCGCCGTCCCGGGGGGCCCAATCACCAGCACATGCTCCCGACTCAGGAGGGCCAGCTCGAGCTGCGTGAAGAGCGTCTCTCGCTCCAGGTAGACGTCCCGCAGCTCACTGAAGAAGTGGCGAAAGGCGCGAGCGGCCTGGAGATAGGGCGGCGGATGGGCTTGCACGAACCCATGCTACCCGCCGCCCTCTGTCTATTTGAAGTGGACCGCGCAACCCGCGTCCGAACACGTCCGTCCGGCGATTTTGAACCGGTAGCGGGCGAAGGCTCGATAGAGCACGTCTGAGAGCTGACGGAGCCCGGGGACGTAATAGACGTACAGCAGCCGACCCAAGGGGTGCCTGCCCAGCGCCCTGACGATGGCCTCCGCCCCTTCCAGCACCCGCCCATCCGCCTGGACGAGCTGCATGGCATTCTCGCACCGCTCCGCGCTGATGCCCGGGAAGGCCTCCAACACGCCCTCGTCCCTGAACGAGCGAAGCTGCGTCCCCCGGCCCCCCAGCATCCTCTGGAACTCGCGGGCCGCGCCGCTGCAGATGCGGCAATGCCCGTCGTAGAGGATCACATCGTTTCCCGGCGGCGTCGTCCTCAGCACCATCCGCGTCACCTCCACCCTGGGTTCTATGTCAGCGGGATACGAGCGTGTCATGCAGATGCGCATGCACACCGCGCCAGATGTCATGCTGCCGTTCGATGGGGTCCATCAGCTTGAGACCCACCGTCGTCGCGGGTGAGCTGCCCTGGAAGGCCGAGTACTGGCGCAGTCGCGTTCCACCCGCCCCATCCTCCTCGAATACGAAGCGGTTCGTCCCCCGCAGCGGGTGCCCGTCCAGGGTGGTGATGTGCACGGTGAGCGTCTTGGCCTCCAACTGGAACGCCACGGGGGCCCAGACCGGAGGAGGCCCCTTCTCCTCCAGGAACACCTTCGCCCCATCCGCCAGCGTCCCGGTGGGCGGCTGGAGGCGGATGCCCGCGGACTCGAACACGGGCCCGGGGTTGCGCACGAAGTAGGCCCAGGCCGCCTCCGGTGGAACACCGGGAAGCGCGCTGGTGTAGTCCGTCAGGGACGTGGGCGCCCCCTGGATGGGAGGGCTGGGCTCCAGGAGCCGCAGGTGCCCCCGTGCATAGGCCTCCACCACGCTTCCGCCCATCAACGCCAGGCTCGCGGTGGCCGCCTCGGACTGCGCCAGCGTGAAGGCGCCCTGCTTCATCTGCTCCCGAACGCTCCCCATGGGCCGAGGAGGAAACGAGCCGCCCACCGCGAAGTCGAAGTCGTTCGACCCGCCCGTCCTGGGCCCACAGCGAGGCCCCGGCACCAGGAAGCCTCCCGAGCCTCCAGGCACCTGGCCCTGGAACACCTCCAGCGTGCTGGCCGAAGTGCCCTTCATCGGAAGCGGAGTGCCACGGGCGGGAACGGAATCGAGGGAAGCCGCCCCGACCTCGCCTTCGACAGGCAGGGATGTGGCGGAGGACAGCGGGGACGCGACGCGAGTCATGCGGGCACCTCACACGAAGACGTGGAGCCCCGCCCCGTTGCATCCCCATCACCACCACGCGTCCCAGTCC
>NZ_JABXEM010000324.1:0-11715 GCF_013372595.1 Myxococcus sp. AM011 | reverse complement strand
GCCGGTGGTGGGGATTGGAGGGGTGGGGCTCGAGAACGTGGCCTCCGTCGCGGCGACGGGCGTGCACGGCGCGGCGGTGGTGTCGGACGTCCTGCTCGCTCAGGACATCGCCGAGCGGGTGCGCCTGCTGACGGGCGCGTTTGAACGGGGCCGTGTGGGGGGGTAGGGTCGACCGACGGACTCCCCCATGAACAATCATCCGCGTCACCATGGCCAGCCGCCCCGGCGGCCCAACATCGGCATCACCCCGGACTGGAGCCAGCCCGAGGATCAGCCCTTCGCGCGGTACGAGCTGAAGGTGCCCTACGCGGACGCGGTGCTGCGCGCGGGGGGCCTTCCCTTCGTGCTGCCGTACGCGGACGACCCCACGTGCGTGGACGCGTATCTGGACCGCGTGTCGGGGCTGCTCGTCACCGGCGGCGCCTTCGACATTCCTCCCGAAGCTTATGGCGAGACGGCTCGCGAGGGACTGGGCGCGCTGAAGGAAGGGCGCACCGCGTTCGAGGCGGCGCTGATGCGCGGCGCGCTCAAGCGCAACATGCCGGTGCTGGGCGTGTGTGGCGGCATGCAGCTGCTCAACGTGGTGCTGGGTGGCACGCTGTTCCAGGATATCGGTCGTGAGGTGCAGGGCGCTCGTGAGCACGAGCAGAAGCATGACCGCACGCAGCCGCAGCATCCGGTGGAAGTGCGCAGCGGCTCGTTGCTGGCGGAGGCGGTGGGGCACGGCCAGCTCATGGTGAACTCCACGCATCACCAGGCGGTGAGGAGTCCCGGGCGCGAGGTGAGCATCTGCGCGATGGCGCCGGATGGCGTGGTGGAGGCGATTGAATCCACCGCGCATGTCTTCGCCGTGGGCGTGCAGTGGCACCCCGAGTACATGGCGACGACGATTCCCGTGCACGTGGGGCTGTACAAGTCCTTCATCCAGAAAGCGCGAGAGCACCGGCGGTGATTCCTCGCGTCGTCCTGTTGGCGGGGCTCGAGCCCACGGGAAGAGCGGGGCTGCTGGCGGATGTGGCGGCGGTGCGTGCGCGCGGGGGGCAGCCGGTGGCGGTGCCCCTGGCGCAGACGGCGCAGGGACTCGCCACCTTCTCCTGGGTGGCCTCTCCGCCGCGTGTTGTCCGCGCGCAGTTGGTCGCCGCGCGCGAGCTGGGAGATGTCCACGCGGTGAAGTGGGGCATGGTGCCGGGCCTCGCGCAGTTGGAGGCCGCGAGCGCCGCGCTGGCCGGGACGCGGGCGTGGTGGGTGGTGGACCCGGTGGTGCGGACGTCGCGCGGGCAGCTGTTGTCCCGCCTGTCCGCCCGGCGCTACCTGTCGCTCGCCGGTCCGCGCGTCGTGCTCACTCCGAACCTGGATGAGGCGGGGTGGCTCTTGGGCAGGCCCGTGCCGGATACGGTGGTGGCGGCGCGTGAGGCTGCAATCGCGCTGGTGGCGAGGGGCTTCGGCGCGGTGCTGGTGAAGGGCGGGCACCTGCCGGATGCGCAGGGACTGGCGGACGTACTGGCCACGCCGGAGGGCGTCCGCGTCCTGAAGGGCCAGCGATTGGAGCGGGCTCCCGAGCGTCGTGGCACCGGATGTCGTCTGGCCTCCGCGCTGGCGACGGAGCTGGGGCGGGGACTCACGCTGGAGGCGGCGACGCGCGCGGCCCGGGCGCTCGTGGCGCGCTACCTGCGCACGGGCGTGGAGTAGGGCGGCGACGGCGCGCCGCACCGGCCCAAGCCACCCGCCATACGCGGCTCTTCAAGGGTCCCTTGGCCGTGGACCGCTTCGCTCGAGGCCGCGCCCGTGAGGGCTGCCTGTGCAGGTTCGAAGCGGCGACTCCATGCGAACGCACGGAGCCCCGAGTCCAGCGAGCGACGCGCTGGACTCCCGCGCTACTCGCCTCGGCTGCGGCTCTCGAAGCGGGTGTATTCCGAGAGGAACACGAGGTCGACGGAGCCGATGGGGCCGTTGCGCTGCTTGGCGACGATGAGCTCCACGGGGATGACGGTGCTCGCGGGCGCCTGCGGATTGCCGTCGGGGCCTTCTTCCGTCTCCTCGCGGTGGATGAACATCACCACGTCGGCGTCCTGCTCGATGGAGCCCGACTCACGAAGGTCCGACAGCATGGGCTTGCCGCCCTTGCGCTCCTCCACCTTACGGTTGAGCTGACTGAGCGCGATGATGGGGACCTCCAGCTCCTTGGCGAGCTGCTTGAGCGCGCGGGAGATTTCGGCGACCTCCAACTGACGGCTCTCCACCTTGCCCTTCTGGTGCATGAGCTGGAGGTAGTCGATGACCAGCAGCGACAGCCGGGGGTCCTTCTGCTTCACGCGGCGCGCCTTGGCGCGCAGGTCGAACGGGGACAGGCCACCCGAGTCGTCGATGTAGATGGGCGCGTTGTAGAGCGCGCCCGCCATCTCCTGGAACTTCTCTTCATCGTGCGGCGAGAGGCGACCGCCGCGCAGCTTCTTCATGTCCACGCGCGCGGTGGACGCGAGCAGACGCATCAGGAGCTGGTCCGCGGGCATTTCCAGGCTGAAGATGCCGACGGCCTTGTTCTCCTTCAGCGCCGCGTGCACCGCGATGTTCATCGCGAAGGACGTCTTGCCGATGCCGGGACGGGCCGCGAGGATGATGAGCTCGCCGGCGTGCAGACCCGTCAGCTGGTTGTCCAGGTCGATGTAGCCGGTGGACAGGCCGGTGATGCCCGTCGCCGCCGCCTTCATCTTGTCGAGCAGATCCAGCGTCTGCTCCATCAGCTCACTGACGGGCCGCAGGTCTCCTTCGCGCTTCTTCTCCGCGAGGAGGAACACCTTGCGCTCGGCCTCGTCGAGCAACACCTCCAGCTCGCCCGTCTCCTGGCTGGCGAGGTCCTGGATTTCGCGGCCGACGTGCGCCAGCCGGCGTCGCAGCGCCTGGTCCTTGACGATGTTCGCGTACTGGACGGCGTTGGAGGCCAGCGGCACCACCTGGTCCAACCGCATCAGGTACGCGGGACCGCCCACGGCGACCAACTGCCCGAGGACCTTCAGCTCCTCGGACAACGTCAGGTGGTCGACCTGCTGCTGCTTTCCGTCCAGGCGAATCATCGCCGCGAAAATCTGCGCGTGTGCTGGGCTGGAGAAGTCGTCCGCGTGGACCACTTCGCCTACGGCGGAGATGAGCGAGTTGTCCGCGAGCACGGCGCCGAGCACTGCACGCTCGGCGGCCAGGTCCTCGTGGACCTTTCGCCCATCTCTGAGGTCGAGGGAGTTCTCCATGTCTGCCCGCCCACTCTACAGGCGGCACTGACATGGCAGAAATTATCCGCCACAGACCTGTAGCGGCGGGTGGGGGGAGGAAGGTGGACCTACCCGCAGTCAGCCTTCCATGCCCCAGCGCTGGAGGAATGCTTCACGCCACGTACGGCTGAGCACCACCGTGGTGCCGTTCTTCAGGACCAGAATTCCATCGCCGTGGCTCCACGGCTCCAGCTTCGCCACCGCGTCCAGGTTGATGATGTCGCCGCGGTGGACGCGAACGAAGCGCTCCGGGTCCAACCGCTCCTCCAGCGCGCGCAGGCTCTGTCGCACCAGGTGCTCCGCCTGGGCCGTGTACACGCGCACGTACTTGTCCTCGGAGGACAGGCGCCACACGTGCTCCAGGCGCAGGGGCATCCACGCCTCGCCCGCCTTCACCACCAGCCGCTCCAGCGTCTTGCGAGGCGTCGTCGCGGCCACCTCCCGCAGCAGGGCCTGGAGCCTGGTGGCCTCCGAGCCTCCCCCGAGCAGCAGCGCATGCGCCTTGTCCAGCGCGCGGGCGAACCGCTCGCCGTCGTAGGGCTTGAGCAGGTAGTCCACCGCGTGGGCCTCGAAGGCCCGCAGCGCGAAGCCGTCGTACGCGGTGGAGAAGATGACGGAGGGGCCTGGCCCCGGGCCCAACGCCTCCAGCACCTCGAAGCCCGTCAGGCCGGGCATCTGCACGTCGAGGACGACGAGGTCCGGCTTCAGCGATTCGATGCGCGCGAGCGCCTCGGTTCCATCCGCCGCCTCGCCCACCAGCGTGAAGCGCGCCTCGCCCTCCAACAGCCGCCGCACCTTGGCTCGGGCGGGCGACTCGTCATCCACGGCCAGCACGCGGAAGGTCGTCACGGGTGCGCTCCCCGAGGCAGGGTCAGCGACACGCGCGCGCCACCCTCGGGCCCCTGTCCCTTCTCCAGCCGGGCCCGCCCTCCATGCAGGAGCGCGAGGATCTGCTCCAGGTGCGCCAACCCCACGCCCGTCCCGGTGGCGGGGGATTCCGCGCCGAAGCCCCGGCCCGTGTCCTCGACCTCCAGCCGCCACGTGTCCGCCGTCTCGTGGGCGCGGATTCGCACCTCCAGCGGCTCCACGCGGTCCTGGTTGTGCTTCACCGCGTTCTCCACCAGCGTCTGCAGCGCGAAGCAGGGCACGCGCGCCGAGTCCAGGCCCGGCGCCACGCTCCAGTTCACCGCGAGCCGCTCGCCGAAGCGCGCCGACAGGAGTCCCACGAAGCGCGCGGTGTGCGTGCGCTCCTCGGCCAGCGTCCACGTGGGCTCCGCGCGCTCCAGGCTGGCGCGCAGCACGTGGCCCAAATCACTGAGCAGCCGGTCCGTGCGCTCCAGGTCCTCGTACATGACGGAGCTGATGGTGTGCAGCGAGTTGAAGAGGAAGTGTGGGTGGAGCTGGCCCGTGAGGGACTGGAGCTGCGCCGACCGCAGCTCTCCCTCCAGCTCCGCTGCGCGCAGCGCCCGCTCATGCTGATTCCTCCAGGCCACGAAGAGGCTGATGAAGGTGACGGCGAGCCCGTAGACAATCAGGTCCTTCGACACCTCCATGGGCAGGCGGAAGGCCATCGGTCCGTACTCGTACTCGCCCCAGCCCAGCAGCGAGTAGAGCGGGTAGCGGACTCCCAGCATCACGACGATGTGAACGGAGGTGTAGAGCGCGAAGCCCACCGTGTGCAGCCCGAGGAACCGCGCCCACCCGGCGGCGCGCGGGGACGGGGCATTCAGCGCCGCGGTCAGGATGATGGGCAGCGCCGCCCAGGCCGAAAGCGCACCGGTGAGCTCCCAGGCGAAGGCGCGCGAGGCGGGGAGCCTGTCGAAGCCGTTGGCGAGCTGGTCCAACCTCACCGCCGCGCCGTACGACACGCCCACGACGAGGCAGAAGGCGAACACCCCGAGCGCCGGGCGCAACCGGAAGCGGGGCCAGCGCCAGGGCAGGGGCGAGGGCACTTCGAAGGCAGGCGTCGGGAGGGTGTCGGCCATGGGCGCTCCGTCACGCAGTATGCCCGGTGGGCACGTCCTGGAGCTTCACTTCGGGACGAGACACCACACGGGCCTTCAACCCGAAGAACGGCCTCAACCAGGGCAGGCGGGCCACCAGCTCGCTCAGGGCCCAGCTGATGAGGAACGTCGTGACGAGCACGCAGCCGAAGAGGCTCCACGGCCCCACGGGCAGCCGCAGCATCGCGAAGCCCACGACGACGATGACCGTCTGGTGGAGGATGTAGAACGGGTACGACAGCTCCTGCGCGTGCTTCACCCACCGGCTCCCGGTTCGCACGCACCGTCGCGCCCAGCCCAGCGCGGTCAGGATGAAGAGCCACTGGGCCGACGCGCCCCCGAGCACCTCGGGCACCAGGTCGAACTCGCTCTCCGGCATCATGATGGCGAAGAGGACGGCCGAAATCCCCAGCATCCACCACCGGCGCTCGACCAGGACGTCCCAGACCCTGGGCACGCGGCCGAGCAGGTGGCCCATGAGGAAGAGCAGGCCGTAGTGGCCAAAGGTCCTCGGGTCGTCGAGGAGCGCGTGCGTCTGCGGGAAGCGGTGCAGCAGCACGTCGTTGATGAAGAGCGGGACGAACAGCCACCCGAGATTCACGCCCCGGCACAGCCAGGCCTCGACCTTCGCGAGCCACGCCTGCCCGCGCCCTGTCGCCAGCGCCCAGAAGAGCGGCAGCGCGAGCAGGCAGTAGACGAAGAGGTAGACGACGAACCACAGGTGATGCCAGCTCAGGCTGCCCGCGGGGTAGGGCACGAAGCCGAAGACGGACGGATAGAAGTCCGCGTAGCTGCCCTGGAACCGCCCCCGGAACACGCGCTCCACGTAGATTTGAGGCGGCACGATGACCAACATGCCGAACACCACCGGCAGCAGCAGTCGCCGCGTCCTGTCGTGCGCGAAGTCACGCAGCGAGCGCCGCCGCAGCGCCAGCGCCGTGCCCACGCCGGAGATGACCATCAAGAGCGGCATGCGCACGTGGTGCAGCACCTCCATCGTCGGCTCCAGCGCCGGCAGCAGCGAGGGCGCCTTGATGTGCCAGTCCCACCGGTTGAACATCATCCCGGTGTGGAACAGGTGCAGCACGAGGATGGCGACGACGCGGAGCCAGTCCAGGTCAAGACGGTGGGCATCAACGGGGGACGACAGCGGGGCGGGTGCGGTGGGCGTGCTCATGGGCGAGCCTCCTGTGCCTCACGGATACCCACCCGCCTGAAACGCCTCCACGCCCGTGTCGTAGGACGGACCGGCCACGGCGCGAACCGGACGCGCCCGGCGCGAGCGCGAGGCCCGCCAAACGAAAAGGCCGCCCGGGTTGCCCCGGACGGCCTTCTCGAGACCACGATGAGGTGGAGTCGCTTGCCGTTACTCGGCGGCGACTTCGACCTTGATCTTCGCCACCACGTCACGGTGGAGGCGCAGCTCGACTTCGTAGTGGCCAATCGACTTGATGGGGTCGGCCAGGTGGATGGCGCGACGGTCCACCGTCTGCCCCTGGGCCGCCACGGCCTCGGCGATGTCCAGCGCGGTGACGGAGCCGAACAGCTTGTCCTGATCTCCGACCTTGCGCTTGATGACGACCTTGATGGAGCCGACCTTCTTCGCCTGCTCCTCCGCGGCGCCCTTCAGCTTGGCATTGCGGGCGGTGATGACCGCCTTCTCGTGATCGAGCTGACGCAGGTTCTGCTCGCTCGCCAGAACCGCCTTCTTGCGCGGCAGCAGGTAGTTACGGCCGAAGCCGTCCTTCACGGTGACGAGCTCCCCGGACTTGCCGAGGTTCTCGATGTCCTCTCGCAGAATGAGCTTCATGTTCAGTCTCCTGAGCGGACCCGGCGGTTAGCCGACCACCGCGTTGTAGGGGAGCAGGGCGATGCCGCGCGCGCGCTTGATGGCCGTCGCCACCTCACGCTGGTGCTTCGCGCAGTTGCCGGAGATGCGGCGGGGAATGATCTTGCCGCGCTCGGTGACGAAGTACTTCAGCGTCGCCTGGTCCTTGAAGTCCACCGACGCGTTCTTCTCCGCGCAGAAGCGGCAGACCTTCTTGCGGCCGAAGCCACGGCCACCGCCGCGCTTCTCGTCATCGCCGCCCATGCCACCGCGGTCGCCACGGTCTCCACCGCGATCGCCGCCACGGTCTCCACCGCGATCACCGCGAGGTCCGCCGCCGCCGCCGAAACCGCCACTGCGGCCGCCCGACGAGCCGCCCGTCTTGCTTTCCGTTCCGTTGCTCATGAACTTTCTCGTTTCCTGAATAGGTCCCTAGAGAATGTCCCAGGCGGCGCTCAGGCCTCCTCGGACGACTCCTCCTCCGCCTCGCCCACGGACTCCTCGGCCACGTCGCCTCGGAATCCACCACCCTCGCGCGGCTCGGGAGCGCCCGGACGGGTCTCCTCCACGTCGCCGGCGAGCTTCAGGTCCTCGAGGACCGGACGCGTCTCGGGGTCCACCTCATCCGCCAGCTTCACGGAGATGTAGCGGGTGACCTCATCGAGGTTCTTCAGGTTGCGCTCAATCTCCGCCACCAGACCCGAGCTGCCCAGGTAGCTGGCGTGCACGTAGATGGCGCGGGGCTGCTTCGCGATGGGGAACAGGGTCTTCTTCTTGCCCCACACCGTGAAGCGAAGGACCTTGCCACCCTCGCGGGAGACGATTCCACGGACGCGCTCCTTGAGCTTGTCCACGTTGTCGTCGGTCAGGTCCGGCTTGACCAGGAAGATGGTCTCGTACTCACGAAGCCGCTTGGCGGCCTGCGTCTCTGCCATGTTTTCTCTCCCCTTGGGGTCGAGTGCCCCCCGGACAATCCGAGGAGCGGGGAAACGGCGAATGGCCCCATGGCCACCACCGGGAACGGGAAACCGCGCGCCCGTCACCCTCGCGCTACGTCCCGTGCACCAACACGGGAAGCTGTGAAAGAACATCCCACCGGATCAACCACCCCGGCGAGCGAACGGGCCTTCTAGGAGGGCCCCCCGGGCAAGTCAAGCTCCCGGAAGGCTCGCCTGTCCGCCCTCCAGGCCCCACGAGGGGGCCTCAGGCCTTCCGGTTGAAGCGGTTCATCGCCACCGACAGCCCCTCGCGCACCCAGCACTCCGTCATGTCCATGGCGCGGTCCATCAGTTCGTCCAACTGGCGGCGCTCCCCGTCGTCGAAGTTGGACAGGACATAACCGGCCACGCGCTCGCGGGCATTGGGGCCCTCCGGCTTGTCGATGCCGAAGCGCAGGCGGATGAACGCCTCCGAGCCCAGACTGGAGACGATGCTCTTCAGGCCGTTGTGGCCGCCGCTGCCGCCCCCTGCCTTGAGCTGCAGCCGGCCCAGGGGCAGATCCAGCTCGTCGTGGATGACGAGCACGTCTTCGGGGGGGACTTTGTAGAAGCGCGCCGCCTCGGCCACCGAGCGGCCCGACAGGTTCATGAAGGTCTGCGGCTCGACGAAGAGGATTTTCTCGCCCGCCAGGGTTCCCTGGCCCACCTTCGCGGCGAACTTCTCCTGGTTCAGCTCCGCGCGCGCCCGGGCCAGCAGCGCCTCCACCACCATGAATCCGATGTTGTGCCGGTGCCGCTCGTACTCGCGCCCCGGGTTGCCCAGCCCGCAGATGAGCTTCATGGGAGGCTCCAAAAAGAAACGGGGCCAGCCTCGGCGAGGCCAGCCCCGTGTCCAGGGTACACCGGAAGACGACTACTTCTTCGCGGGGGCCTTGGCAGCCGCCGCGGGGGCCGCCGCCTTGTCGCCAGCCTTCGCTGCGGGAGCCTTCGCTGCGGGAGCCGCCGCGGCCGGAGCCGCCGCCGCCGCCGCGGGAGCCACTTCGGCCGCCTCGGGCGCGGCGACGACCGCCACGGTGTAGTTGACGTTCGACTTCACCGACACGCCGGCCGGGAACTTCACGTCGTTGATGTGCAGCGCCTCGGCGATCTTCAGCGCCGTCACGTCCACCTCGATGCGCTCGGGGATGGCGTTCGGCAGCGCCCAGACCTGGATCTCACGGCGAATCTGGCTGAGCAGACCACCCTCGGCCACGCCCACCGACTTGCCGACGAGCACGAGCGGCACGTCCACCTTGACCTGCTCGTTCTCGCGCACGCCGATGAAGTCCACGTGCAGGATGTCCCGGGTGACCGGGTCCATCTGGTAGTCCTTCAGGAGGACCTGCTGGTCGCCACCGGCCAGCTTCAGCAGGATGACGGTGTTGAACTTATGCGGGGTGTTGATGGCCGCGCGCACGGCCTTCGGGTCCACCGAGATGTGCACGGGCGTCTTCAGGTGCTTGCCGTACACCACGGCGGGCACCACACCCTGGGCGCGCAGCTTGCGGGCAAAGCCCTTGCCAGAGCCTTCACGCGACTTCGCCTCGAGGGTGTTCTTGTTGTCGGACATGAAAATACCTTGGGAATGGATACCGCGGTGACCACCGGCCACCCTGGCGCCCTCGGCATCCCGCCCCAGTGGCGGGCCCCGAAGACGGCGCCGCGAAGGGGACCGTTGGAGGAGGCCGGACATGCCAGCCCCCGGCCAGGGAGTCAAGTCGCCCGGTGGCCGGGCGCTTTGCTTCTCAGACGAACAGCGAGCTGAGCGAGTCGGCCCGGTGGATGCGGGCAATGGCCTCGCCGAAGAGGCGCTCGGTGGTGAGCACGCGAATCTTCGAGCACGCCTGCGCCGCGGCCGACAGCGGCACGGTGTCCGTGAAGACGACCTCCTCGAGCACCGAGTCGGTGATTCGCTGGATGGCGGGCCCGGAGAGGATGGGGTGCACCGCGTAGGCGACCACGCGGCGGGCGCCCTTGGCCTTGAGCGCCGCGGCGGCCTGCGCGAGCGTGCCGGCGGTGTCCACCATGTCGTCCACCAGGACGGCGTCCTTGCCGGCCACGTCACCGATGAGGTTCATCACCTCGGAGGCGTTGGGGCGCGGACGGCGCTTGTCGATGATGGCCAGGCCCGTGTTCAGGCGCTTGGAGTAGGCGCGCGCGCGCTCCACGCCTCCCGCGTCCGGCGACACGATGACCAGCTCCTGCGACTCCGGGAAGCGCTTGCGCAGGTCCTCCAGGAACACCGGCGAGCCGTACAGGTGGTCCGAGGGGATGTTGAAGAAGCCCTGGATCTGCCCGGCGTGCATGTCCATGGAGACCACGCGCTCGGCGCCCGCCACTTCCAGCAGGTCCGCGACGAGCTTCGCCGTAATCGGCGTGCGCGGGGCGACCTTCCGGTCCTGCCGGGCATACCCGTAATACGGGATGACGGCGGTGATGGAGCTCGCGCTCGCCCGCTTCAGGGCGTCGCAGATGATGAGCATCTCCATCAGGTGGTCGTTGGTCGGCGGGCTCGTCGACTGGAGGATGAAGACGTCGTGGCCGCGGACGTTCTCTCCAATCTCGACGTGGATTTCACCGTCGGAGAAGCGCCCCACCTCCGCCTTGCCGAGCGGACGCTTGAGGTATTCGCAGATTCGGTGAGCCAGGCCGGGATTCGAGCTCCCGGCGAAGATCTTGAAGTCGCGCGGCTGCATGATGGGCCCGCTGACTAACCTGGACACGCGCGGATGTGAAGGACGTTAGTCGAGATCTGCTGGCATCGGACCGAGCATCCCTGCTTGCGCCTGATGGAGGTGCCGCTCGTACTCCATGAGAATGACACGCTCCATCTGGCTGCGTGTGTCCGCGTTGAGCGGGTGGGCTATATCCTTGTACGTCCCATCCTTGCGCTTCTTCGCCGGCATCGCGATGAACAGCCCCGAGGAGCCGTGGATGACCTTCAGGTCGCGAATGACGAAGCAGTGATCCAGGGTGATGGTGACGTACGCCTTGAGCTTGTCCTCTTCGACCGGAAACACCCGGACGTCGGTGATGTTCATGGTCCCCCCCCGAACCCGAAAGGTCGGAGCTGGCGGGAAGCCTGGGACATACCGGGTGCAAAATGCAAGGGTATGGTGAAGGAGAACCCTCACCATTGTTCCACTCGCTCACAGTCCAGTGAGATGGGAGGGACTACCCAAGGGCTCCTGGCCAGTGCATGACCAGGTGGGTCAGAAAAGCCAGATGGTAGACCACGATGATGCCGTAGACGACGGCGCCCGCTCGGATGGCGATGCGGCTGGCGCGCAGGCGCCGGTGCAAGCACAAGAGCCACAGGCCGGTGTTCACGATGAGCAGCTTGGCGAACATGAAGAAGAGCGGTGACTGCTCGTAGGCCAGACGCATGAGAGGGTTGAGCTCCTCCGCCACGCCCAATTGCAGGAAGAGCAGCGTGAAGAGCCCGTCCATCAGGTTGAGCATCAGCAACGCCACCGAGGCGGGCGACGCATAGAAGGAAGCCATTCCACCGCGGACCGCGCCCCGAACCTGCTCCATCGTCGTCGTCGCCACGCCCTGCCTCCCAGTCCCGACCTTCCGGAGGCGTTCCCTTTCAAGTGGCTTGCCAGCGCCCGGACGGGCCGAGGAAGGGCGGGCGCTGGCAA
>NZ_JABXEM010000323.1:0-11795 GCF_013372595.1 Myxococcus sp. AM011 | reverse complement strand
CAATCGGGGTGGAGTGGGGCGCGGGGGCGAGGAACGACGCGGCCCAGGCCGGGTCCGCTCCGGGCGCGGGACGCTTCTCGGCGCGCAGCGCGAGCCTGTTGTCGGCGGGCAGGGACGGCGACGACGTGGGTGGCAGCGAGTCCGTCTCGGCGGGGAGCGGCAGTGCCTTGCGCTTCTCCCCCTTCTCGCGCCCGTCCTTGAGGGCCAGCTTCGCGGCGAGGGCCTGCTCCTTCTCGTTCTGCCGGGCCAGGCGCACGGCCTCTTCGGCCATGGCCTCCGCCTCGGCGGCTTCGGCCTCTTCGGCGGCGCGCTCGGCTTCGGCCAGCTCTTCCTCATCCGCCTCGATTTGCGCGAGGAAGGCGGCCTCCTCCAGCTTCTCCTCCGCCGCGCGCTCCTGTCGGACCTTGTAGGACGCCTTCTGCGCCTCCCAGAAGACGTTCGCGGACTCGGCGACGCGGCGGCCCAGGACGCTCAGGCCGGCCCACACCAGCGAGCACAGCTTGAAGAACGTGTACTGCGTCCCGACGATGAGGGCGGCGGCGCTGATGGCCGTCACCAGGATGACGGTGCCGACGGTGGAGAACAGCCCCTCCATCACCCCACCCAGGCTGGCGCCCAGCGCGCCTCCGGGAGGATGTGCCCAGCCCTTGTCACCGGCGAACATGAGCTGCGCCAGGACGGAGATGCTCACGGTCAGCAGGAAGAGGCTGATGATTTGAGGGCCGCGCTTGCGCTCGCGGCTGCCCACGAAGAGCACCATGGCCGTGTAGAGCCCGCCCACGGGGGCCAGGTAGGCGCACACGCCCAGCATCCCTCGCAGCGTCTCCGCGATGAGGTGGCCCATGGGGCCCACCGCGTTGCGGAAGCCCGGTCCGACCCTGTCATGGGCGTCGAACGTGGCGACCGCCAACAAGGACAAGAGCGACGCCGCGAGCAGGAACACGCCGGTGATGGCACGCCCCGCGCTGCCGTCGCCTCCCTCGGCGCCCGCCTTCCGTCGCTTGTCCGCGAGCGCCTTGCGACGCGTCGCGATCTCCTGACGGGAGAGTACCGCCTTTTCCGCCCGACCCTTCTTCGCCGTCATGACCTTCTTCCCTCTGCGCGTCTCAGCCGCGTAGCGGGCTGTAGCAATGCCCGTCGCGAGTGTAGGGAGGGAGGGGGTCTGGTCAATTTTCCGGCAGTCGCTCCAGTCCGGGCGGACGGTGCCGGACACAGGGCCTACATTTCGGCTGCGCCCTCCACCAGAGGGGGTATGGTGCCGCCACGATTTCTTGGAGGAGCATCGCCATGGCAGACACCGACAAGCCGTCCTCGAGCGAGGAAGAGTACTTCGCCCGGGAGGACATCGAAAAGAAGCGCAAGCTGGCGCTCCAGCAGGCCGCGGAGACGGCGGAGAAGCAGCGCGAGGAGCTCAAGAAGCTCCACTGGATGAAGTGCCCCAAGTGCGGCATGGACCTCCAGACGCTCAAGCAGGGCAACGTGGACCTGGAGACGTGCTTCAACTGTGGCGGCGTCTTCCTGGACTCCGGTGAGCTGGAGCAGCTGATGGCGCACCACGGCCACGAGGGCAGTGGCAAGGTGATGGGCGCCATCCTGAACCTCTTCAAGCGCAAGTAGTCACTCGCGGTCGGAGGCTTCCACGCATGGCCCTCACGCTCGAGCAGGTGCGACATGTGGCCACGCTGGCGAGGCTGGCGCTGACTCCCGAGGAGGAGCAGCGCCTGTCCACGCAGCTGTCGGCGGTGCTGGACGCGGTGACTCAGTTGCAGTCGCTGGACGTGGAGAACGTGGAGCCCACGTCGCACGCCACGCTGACGGCCTCGCTCCTTCGGGAGGACGTGACGCGGCCCTCGCTGCCGCCCGAGAAGTCGCTGGCCAACGCCCCGGCGAAGTCGGGCACGTCCTTCGCGGTGCCCAAAATCATCGAGTAGCCAGGAGGGGAGCCCCACGTCATGCAGCTCACGGACCTGACGATGCTGGAGCTCGCGGAGAAGCTGGCCGCGGGTCAGGTGTCCTCCGTGGAAGCCACCCGCGCGTGTCTGGAGCGCATCCAGCGGGTGGACCCGAAGATTCGAGCCTTCCTGCGCGTGGACGAGGCCGGTGCCCTGGCCGCCGCCGAGGCCAGTGACGCGCGCCGAAAGGCGGGCACTCCGGCGAGCCGCCTGGACGGCGTGCCCGTGGGACTCAAGGACCTCTTCCTCACCGAGGGTCTGGAGACCACCGCCGGCTCGCGCGTGCTGGAGGGCTTCGTGCCGCCGCTGGACGCGACGGTGGTTCGCCTGTTGCGCGAGGCGGGCCTGCCGCTGCTGGGCAAGCTCAACCTGGACGAGTTCGCGATGGGCTCCTCCAATGAGTCCAGCGCGTACTTCCCCACGCACAACCCCTGGGATGTGACGCGCACGCCGGGAGGCTCCTCGGGAGGCTCGGCGGCGGCGGTGGCGGCGCGCGAGGTGTTCGGCGCGCTGGGCACTGACACGGGCGGCTCCATCCGCCAGCCCGCGGCCTTCACCAACACGGTGGGCCTCAAGCCCACGTACGGGCGCGTGTCGCGCTACGGCGTCATCGCCTACGCCTCGTCGCTGGACCAGCCCGGTCCGATGACGCGCACGGTGTCGGACGCGGCGGCGCTGCTCCAAATCCTCGCCCAGCACGACCCGAGGGACTCCACGTCCGCGCCGGTGACGACGCCGGACTACTCGGCGGAGCTGGAGCAGGGCGTGCGCGGGCTGAAGCTGGGCGTGCCGCGCGAATACTTCGCCCAGGGCATGGAGGAGGAGGTGGAGGCCTCCGTGCGCGCGGCCCTGCGCGAGTACGAGCGGCAGGGCGCGACGCTGGTGGACGTGTCGCTGCCACATACGCAGTACGCGCTGGCGACCTACTACCTCATCGCTCCCGCCGAGGCGTCCAGCAACCTGGCCCGCTACGACGGCGTGCGCTACGGCCTGAGGGCCAAGGACGCGCGCGGCCTCAAGGAGCTGTACTCGCTGACGCGTGAGCGGGGCTTCGGGCCGGAGGTGAAGCGCCGCATCATGCTGGGCACGTACGCGCTGTCCGCCGGCTACTACGACGCCTACTACCTGCGCGCGCAGAAGGTCCGCACCCTCATCCGCGAGGACTTCACGCGCGTCTTCAAGGAGGTGGATGCGCTGGTGGCTCCCATCTCTCCGGTGGCGCCGTTCAAGCTGGGCGAGAAGGTGGATGACCCGCTGTCCATGTACCTGATGGACGTCTACACGCTGCCCTGCAACCTGGCGGGCGTGCCTGGCTTGTCGGTGCCCTGCGGCTTCACGAAGGCGGGGCTGCCGGTGGGGCTCCAGGTTCTGGGACGGCCCTTCGACGAGGCCCTCCTCTTGCGCATCGCTCGGGCCTTCGAGCGCGAGCACGACTTCTTCCGCCGCCTCGCGCCCATCTAGGGCACGAGGTCCGCATCGGTGACACCGCCATGCCCGTGAGCGATTTTCAGCCCGTCATCGGCCTCGAGGTCCACGCGCAGCTCCTCACGCAGTCGAAGATTTTCTGCGGCTGCTCCACCGCGTTCGGCGCGGAGCCCAATCGCAACACCTGTCCGGTGTGCCTGGGCATGCCCGGCGTGTTGCCCGTGCTCAATGAGCGCGTCGTCGACTTCGCCATCCGCACGGGCCTGGCGCTCGAGTGCCGCGTCAACGCGAAGAGCGTGTGGAGCCGGAAGAACTACTTCTATCCGGACCTGCCCAAGGGCTACCAGATTACGCAGTACGACCTGCCCATCTGCGAGCACGGCAAGCTGCTCATCGACACGCCGCAGGGCGAGAAGCTCATCCGCGTGCGCCGCATCCACATGGAGGAGGACGCGGGCAAGAGCGTGCACGACGCGGGCGGCGGGCAGAGCCTGGTGGACCTCAACCGCGCGGGCGTGCCGCTCTTGGAAATCGTCAGCGAGCCGGACCTGCGCGACGCGGACGAGGCGGTGGAGTACCTCAAGGCGCTGCGCGACGTGCTCGTGTACCTGGGTGTCAACGACGGCAACCTGGACGAGGGCAGCTTCCGCTGCGACGCCAACGTGTCGGTGATGCTCAAGGGCTCCGACACCTATGGCCAGCGCTGCGAGCTGAAGAACCTCAACTCGTTCCGCTTCGTGAAGCAGGCCATCGAGTACGAGATTTCGCGGCAGGTGGATGTCATCGAGTCCGGCGGGAAGGTGGACCAGGAGACGCGCCTGTGGGACGTCAACAAGGGCGTCTCGCGCTCCATGCGCAGCAAGGAGGACGCGCACGACTACCGGTACTTCCCGGAGCCCGACCTCCCGCCGCTGCACGTGACGACGGAGGTCATCGAGGCGGTGGGCCACACGCTGCCCGAGCTGCCGCGCGCGAAGCTCCAGCGCTTCGTGAGTCAGTATGGCCTGCCCGTGTATGACGCGCGCATCCTCACCGCGGAGCGCCCGCTCGCGGACTTCTTCGAGGCGTGCGCCGAGCGCTACCCGGACGCGAAGAAGCTCGCCAACTGGTTCCTCGGAGAGCTGCTGCGGCTCTTGAAGGAAGAGGGCTCGACGGTGACCTCGGTGCGCTTCACGCCCGCGCAGTTGGCGGAGCTCCTGGGCGCCGTGGACCAGGGCACGGTGTCCGCGAACGCGGGCAAGGACGTGCTGGCGGAGATGTTCCGCACGGGCCGCTCGGCCCCGGACATCATCGCGGAGAAGGGCCTCGCCCAGGTGAGCGACACGGGCGCGATTGAAGCCGTGGTGGACGACATCCTCGCGAAGAACGCGGGCGAGATTGAGAAGTACCGCGCGGGCAAGAAGCAGGTGTTCGGCTTTTTCGTGGGCCAGGTGATGCGGGCCATGAAGGGCAAGGGCAACCCCGCGCTCGTCAACGAGCTGCTCAAGAAGAAGCTCGGCGACTGATTTACGGGGTGCACGCGGGCACGGTGACGTGGAGCACGTCCTCGTCCCGCGGGTTCTCCGAGCAGGCGAGCACCCGTGGTTGCGCGGCGTCCGTGCGCTCCAGGATGAGCGAGGGCGCCTCGAAGTGGTTGTCGAGCAGGTCTCCCACGAGCTGGGCCGTCACGGTGTAGCGGACCCGGCGGAACGTGGAGAGTTGGGAGGGAATGCCCTCGTCGAACCAGTGCTGGCTTCCCGTGCGCGGGTTGCCTCCCGCCGACTCGAAGGGCCACGGTGAGTCCCACGGCCACGGGTTGGCGGACGGGTGGGCGAGGATGTCCGCCCCCAAGGCGTCCAGGTACTGCGCGCAGGGCACGAACCAGGGCTCCTTCGCGGTGTGGGGCTTTCGGAAGGCGTCGTAGCCCAGCAGCGTTCCCAGTCGGCCGAAGGGCGTGGCGAGCACCGTCATGTCCTCGGGACGTCCGGGACTCAGGTGCAGCACGTCCTCGCGGCCGGGCACCAGGTTCACCTTGCGCGTCACCGCCACGCAATGACCCTCGGGGTCGAAGGTGTGACTGGTGTTGTACGTGCGCGCGCCTCGGGGCTCGAAGTCCGGGGTGCCGAGTCCTCGTCGGTTGTCAGGAAGCAACGCGCTGCCCGCCACCACCCACAGGCGGAAGTCCCGGGCGATGCCGGAGAAGGTCTCGTGCACCACTCGATGCACGCGGGAGGCGAGCGCGGCGTAGAGGCACTCTTCCCGCGTCGGCGGCTGGAGCGTTCTCCAGGCTCGCCACATGGGGGCCCACTCGGCCAGGGCCACGCGGCGCATGGCGCCTCGGGTCGTCGTGTGGCGTTGAACCCGAGGCAGGTGACCCATCATCGCCAGGGGCGCGCCCACCAGCTCCGGCCACACCGCGAGGGCGGGGTGGAGGGGTCGCCCGGATGTATCGCGTGCACGCAGCGCATCGACTCTCGCCGCGAGCGCGCGGTGCTTCGCGGTGAACGATGCGGGGGACGCGTAGTCCTCCAGCGAGACACGAGGCTGGAGGGCGAACAGCTCGACGTGGGTGGGAGGCAGGGCGTCGTTCACGAAAAGGCCGGGGCATCCGGTGGGGCGCGAGCTTGCGCCGTCCACCGGGCAGAAGCGTGTGCCTACTTCAACAGTCCGTTCTCCCGCAGACGCTGCTGCAGGAAGGCGCCCGCGGTGATGGGCGCGTGCCGGGCTGGGTTGTCCGGCGTCTCGGTGCTGGGCAGGGGCTTGAGCACGCAGTCCGAATAGGGATGCACGAAGAAGGGCAGCGAGTAGCGGACGGTGTCCTCGTCCGCGCTCTTCGGATTCACCACCCGGTGCGTGGTGGCGGGGATGACCTCGTTCGTCACGCGGCTGAGCATGTCGCCGGAGTCCACGACAATCTGCCCGCGCAGCGTGTCCACCGGCAGCCACTCGCCGTCGCGCGTGAGCAGCTCCAGACCGGACGCGGTGCCCTCGCACAGCAGGGTGATGAGGTTGATGTCCTCGTGCTCGGCGGCGCGCACGCCCCCGGGGATGAAGCGCTCGCGCAGCGGCGGATAGTGGATGAGGCGCAGCACCGAGTTGCCGTCCGTGGCCATGTCACTGAACGTCGTGCGCGCCACGCCGAAGAACTCCGCCAGGGCCTGGAGCATGACGCCGGCGGCGCCATCCAGCTCGCGGAAGAGCGACAGGGTGTTCTCCCGGAAGGAGGGCACTTCTCCAGGCCACACGTTGGCGCCGTAGTCCTTCAGGTACGGGTGGCCGGCCGGAAGCTCGCGGCCCACGTGCCAGAACTCCTTCAAGTCCCCCACCTTGCGGTCCTTCGCGTGCTCCTTGCCGAAGCCGGTGTAGCCGCGCTGGCCCGCCAGCTCCGGCACCGCGTAGCGCGTCTTCACGTCCTCGGGGAGCTGGAACAGTCGCTCCACGTCAGAGTAGGTGCGACGGATGAGCGCGTCGTCGATGCCATGGCCGACGATGGAGACGAAGCCGAACTCCCTCAGTCCCTCACCGAAGATTTGGACGAAACGAGCGCGCTCGGTGGGTGTGCCGCTTCGGTAGTGGGACAGGTCGAGGAGAGGGATGCGGCGTGAGGTTCCGGACATGGGCCGCGCACCTTAATCGAGCGTGATGGATTGTCGGCAGCGACAGCGTCGGCCGGTGGACCGTCTTCATGTACCGCGGCGCTGGCTTGCGTCCCACCAGCCGACATCCTCGCGGGGCGCCAGTGGTCAGCATGGGACGGGAATGTCCAGATTAGCTGGGCAGGCCTGGGGGACTGGCATGGCCGAGGTGAGCAGCGGTGATGCGTGCGAGGCGTGCGGCCAGCGACATGGGTCGGCGACGTCTTGCTCGACGCTGGTTCGCGCGGAAGGTGAGGGGCCGGCGCCCAGGCCGAGGTGCCCCGTGGCGAGCGAGGACTCAGACCCCCTGGTAGGTGCCCGCCTGGGAAGCTTCCGACTGGTGCGCCGGTTGGGACGCGGCGGCATGGGCACGGTTTACCTGGGCGAGCACGTGTCCATCGGCAGTCGGGTGGCGGTGAAGGTCCTGCACGAGCACCTGGCCATGTACCCGGAGCTGGTGCAGCGCTTTCACGCGGAGGCTCGGGCCGTCAATGTCATTGGCCACGAGAACATCGTCAGCATCTTCGACCTGAACGCGGGGCCGCCCCGGCCGTACCTCATCATGGAGTACCTGGACGGCGCGCCGCTGTCCGCATGGGTGGGGACGCCGCTGCCCGCGCCCGCGGTGGTGTCGGTGCTCTCGCAGGTGTGCGACGCGCTCCAGGCCGCGCACTTGAGTGGAATCGTCCACCGCGACCTCAAGCCGGACAACGTGTTCCTGGTGCGGCGCGGGCGGGGCACTCCTTTCGTGAAGGTGCTCGACTTCGGCATCGCGAAGCTGGCGGACGCGAGCATGCCGCAGACCCACGCCGGCATCATCGTGGGCACGCCCGAGTACATGGCGCCGGAGCAGTCGCTGAGTCGCCGCGTGGATGGACGCGCGGACCTGTATGCGCTGGGGGTCATCGCGTATCAGCTCGTCACCGGGCGCCTGCCCTTCGGGGACGAGGGACTGACGGCGCAGCTCGTGGCCCATCAGATGCGGGCGCCGCCGCCGCCTCGCTCGGTGCACGCGGCGGTCCCCATGGCGTTGGAGCGAGTCATCCTGCGGACCCTGGCCAAGGCTCCCGAGGAGCGGTACGCGACGGCGGCCGTCCTGCGCGCGGCCTTGGAGGGGGCGCTGGCGGAAGAGGCGCGTGCGCGGACGAAGCCGGCACGTCCTCCCGTGCCTGTGAGGACCGTGCCTCCGGTGGTGGCTCCGGAAGTCATGGTGGCGGAGGACCTCATCGCGCCCTGGTCTCCGGCGCCACGGCCCGTGGCTCCGGGATGGGCCGCATCGCCTCCGCGGAATGCTCTGGAGGCTGCGCAGCCACTGGCGCCTCCGATGCTCATGCCCGTGGGTATCGCGAGTCGAGAAGGTGTGCCTGTTGGCCGGGGGCCTCCTCCAGGCCTGATGGGAGTCGTGAGTCGTGAGGGTGTGCCCGTTGGCCGGGGGCCTCCTGCTGGACCGGTGGGCGTCGCGAGTCGTGAGGGGGCTCCAGTTGCATCCGCTGGACGAGGGACTCCACCCGCGCCGATGGTGAACGCGGGTCGAGAAGGTGTTCCGGGCGCGCCCATCGGACGAGGGACTCCGCCCGCGCCGGTGATGAACGCGGGTCGAGAAGGTGTTTCGGGTGTGCCCATCGGCCGAGGGACTCCGCCCGCGCCGGTGATGAACGCGGGTCGAGAAGGCGTTCCGAACATGCCCGTCGGTCGAGGGACTCCGCCCGCGCCACTGCTTGACGCGAGTCGTGACGGTGTTCAAGGAGTGCCCATTGGCCGAGGGACTCCGCCTGCGCCAGTGGGCGTCGCGAGTCGTGAAGGTGTTCCAGGCGTGCATGCGGGTCGACGGCCCCCGCCCGTGCTGGTGGTGAGCGCGAGTCGCGAAGACGCTCCGGCCCTGCCCATTTGTCGGGGGTCTCTGGCGGCGCCTGTGGTGAGCGCGAGTCGCGAGGATGCGCAGGCCCTGCCCATTGGCCGGGGAACTCCTCCCGCGCCTGTGGCGAACATGAGGCATGAAGGTGTTCCGGGTGCGCCCGTCGGACGGGGGACTCCTCCCGCGACAACGGCGAACCCGAGCCGTGACGCCGTCGCGCGCGTGGGTGCTCCCTTCGGTGATGGGCTGCCCTCCGCGAGGCCGCCCACGGTGGAGCTTCCGGTGCGCGTGGTGTTGCGTCCCGGAGAGACTCCGGTGTGGCTGACGGGCTCGGACCTGTCGCGCGGCGGGCTGTTCCTTCGCAGCGAGGGGTTGCTCCCGCCGCTCTTCGCGCGCCTTCCCATGGTGCTGGAGCTGGACTCTGGTCCTCACTCCGTCGTCTGCGAGGTCGTCCGCCACGTGCCGGAAGAGCAGGCCCGGGTCTGGGGCATGGCCACCGGCTTCGGCGTCCAGTTCGTCGAGGCCACCCTGGCGCTCAAGGCCTCCGTGGACGCGCTCCTTCGCGCGGGCCCGGGTCGCCGTCCTCCGCCGCTCGTGCCCATGGCGGACGACGCGGAAGCCGCCCATGTGTTGGAGGCCTATCGGACGCGGCTGTCGGGTGACTACTACGCGGTGCTCGCCGTGCCTCCCGACCTGGACATGACCGCCTTGCGTGCCCGCACCCGCGAGGCCCGTGGCACGCTGGAATCGCTGCGCCAGCGACCCCTGTCTTCCTCGCAGTGCCTCCTGCTCGACTCCGTGCTCGGCCGGCTGCACGAGGCCGGAGAGGTCCTGGGCACGGTGACGCAGCGGGCGCTGTACGACGCCTGGCGGGGCAACCACCGAGGCGTGGCCCGGTGCCTGGAGGCAGGGCTGACGTCGGAGCAGCTCGATTCGCTCCGGCGGGAGTTCCTCGCGCGCAGGCCCCAGTCCGCGGGGATGGCGCGTGTGCACTATCTCTCCGGCTCCGCGCTGGAGCGGGAAGGGCAACTGATGCGTGCCCTGGAGACCTACGAGCGGGGCCTGGCGCTGGACCCGCTGGAGTCGAGCCTCCACCACCGCTACCGCACCGTCCGCCGGGCCCTGGATGCTCGCGGCGCCACGGAGCGCACCAGCGACAGGGCCCGACCTTCCTGAGGGAAAGCCGGGCCCGGTGAAGCGGAAGAGGTGGGTGACTACCCGCCAGCGGCCGCGGCGCAGGAGGCGCTGATGCCCTCGGTCCGGTTGAAGCACTCGCTGAACTGGTTGATCCAGTCCACTTCGCTGCCCACCTGGCAGTCCGGCAGGTCCTGGATGCAGTCCGCCAGGTCGCTCAGCCGGTCCTTGTCGCTGTCCGAGCAGGCATCCAGCGCGTCCTCGCAGACGCCCTTGTTGAACACGTCCTCGTCCCCGCCGGTGTCGTCGCCACAGGCCGCCACCTTGTCGTTGAGCGCCTTGTTCGCGTCTTCCAGGTCATCGCAGGCGTTGCCGCCGCAGCCGACGCCGAACAAAAGGGTGACGGCGGCCATCAGGCCGAACATGAATTTCTTCATTGTGGAATTCCCCCCGGGGGACAGACGGTTTTGTTGGTGGAGCGCTGATCGGCCGGGCTTGCTCTGGCCGGACCATCAGGTAGGTTCGCTCTTTCCCGGGGGCAATCTGGACTGCCGGACGAGATGATCCAGCAACCGTCTTGACTCCCCAGGGCATCTCCCGTAAATCCGGCCGTCCTTTGCGCCACAAGGGCGGTCCGTCCGTCCGAAATGCGCGGCCGATTCCACGGGTTGACCCAACCCGAAGCTGACAGGGGTTAGACGATGTACGCAGTGATTCGCACGGGCGGAAAGCAGTACCGCGTCGCCGAGGGCGATGTCCTCCGGATCGAGAAGATCGCCGGCGACATCGGAGCCGAGGTGTCCTTTACCGATGTCCTGCTGTTGGGCGGCACGGATAGCCCCAAGGTGGGTCGTCCCACGGTCTCCGGCGCTCGCGTCGTGGGCAAGGTGCTCGCGCAGGACAAGCACCGCCGCGTCCTCCACTTCCGCAAGGAGAAGGAGGGCTGGACCCGTCGCCGTGGCCATCGCCAGCCGTATACCGAGGTGAAGGTCACCTCCATCTCCGGCTAGTCCGGACGGTTTCACCTCAACTTCAGGAGCAAGGTGTCATGGCCCATAAAAAGGGACAGGGTTCTTCGCGAAACGGTCGCGATTCCAACCCGCAGTACCGCGGCGTGAAGGTGTACGGCGGCCAGGAAGTCTCGGCTGGCAGCATCCTGGTTCGCCAGGTCGGCACGGTCATCCACGCGGGCGAGAACGTGAAGCTCGGTCGCGACTTCACCCTCTATTCGGTGGTGGACGGCGTCGTGAAGTACGAGCGCCTGGGCCGCGACCGCAAGAAGGTCTCGGTCTATCCGGCCGCCGAGCAGGCCAGCGCCTGACGGTAAACCGGCCTCACAGGGCCGGTCGCCGCGAGGCATCCACGAGCGGGTCGCTTCTCCAGTCCACGCGCCCTTTCCGGCGCCCAGGACGCGAGGCGGCCCGCTCTGCGTTTTTCAGGAGACGCTTTCATGAAGTTCGTCGATGAGGTCCGCATCTTCGTGAAGGCGGGCGATGGCGGTAACGGCGCCGTGTCCTTCCGGCGTGAGAAGTTCATCGAGCGCGGTGGCCCCAACGGTGGTGACGGCGGCAACGGTGGCTCGGTCATCTTCGTGGGAGACCCGCAGCTCACCACCCTGCTGGACTACCGCTATCAGCAGCACCACCGCGCCAAGAATGGCGAGCATGGCATGGGCAGCGACTGCAACGGTCGCGCGGCCGACGACATGATCCTCCGCGTGCCGGTGGGCACGCTGGTGAAGGACCACCACACCGAAGAGCTGCTGGTGGACCTGAGCGAGCCGGGCCAGCGCTGGGTGGCGGCGAAGGGCGGGCG
>NZ_JABXEM010000322.1:0-11880 GCF_013372595.1 Myxococcus sp. AM011 | reverse complement strand
ATTAAGTCGTCGGCAGCGTCAGATGTGTATAAAAGACAGCCCCCCACGGGCGAACCGCCCTCCGAGCGACCTCCCACGTCGTTCGGACTTGCACTTCCGCCCCACTTGCTTATTTTGGACGCCAAATTTAATTTAGCTGTCGAAACGCTCGAGGACTTATAAAAATAAGGTCCATCCCGCCCATGCCCATGGATGAGCTCGACATACGCCTGGTAGACCTGCTGCAGCGCGACGGCCGCGCGACGCAGTTGGAGCTCTCCCGCGCGGTGGGGCTGTCCCAGCCGGCGGTGGCCGAGCGCATCCGCAAGCTGGAGGAGCGGGGCGTCATCACCGGCTACGCGGCGCGCGTCGACGCGACGAAGCTGGGCAAGGACATCACCGCCTTCATCGGGGTGAGCATCGAGCATCCGAAGTACTTCGAGGGCTTCGCCAAGAAGGTCCTCGCCCTGCCGGACGTGCTGGAGTGCCACCGCGTCGCCGGGCAGGACTCGTACCTCGTCAAGGTCAAGACGGCGAACACGCGGACGCTCGACTCGCTCCTCGTGGAGACGCTGCGCACCATCGCGGGCGTCACCCGTACCCAGACCACCATCGTC
Source organism: Myxococcus sp. AM011 (assembly GCF_013372595.1). Taxonomy (NCBI): domain Bacteria; kingdom Pseudomonadati; phylum Myxococcota; class Myxococcia; order Myxococcales; family Myxococcaceae; genus Myxococcus; species Myxococcus sp. AM011. The sequence continues at coordinate 11,284 of NZ_JABXEM010000322.1, read as the reverse complement.
CTGTCTTCCATCAAGGAGGACACGCATGTCCGCGTGCCTCCCGAGCTCGCCAAGGAGAGTGAAAGATGAGCGCCGACGCCATGAGCGCACCGCTTCCCCCGCCACCGGTCTGGCGACTCGCCCAACGCATGTCGCGCATCAAGACGTCCGCGGTGCGCGAAATCCTCAAGGTGGCCGAGCGCCCGGACATCCTCTCCTTCGCCGGAGGCCTGCCCGCGCCCGAGCTCTTCCCGCTGGAGGCCATCGCCGAGGCCCACGCCAAGGTCATGGCCGAGGAGGGCCGCGCCGCGCTCCAGTACAGCACCACCGAGGGCTTCGCCCCGCTGCGCGAGTGGATCTGCACGCACCTGGCCCGCTCCGGCCGCGTGTGCGACGCGGACCAGATTCTCATCACCAACGGCTCGCAGCAGGGCATCGACCTGGTGGCCAAGGTGCTGCTGGACCCGGGCGACCTGGTCGTCGTGGAGAACCCCAGCTACCTGGCCGCGCTGCAGACGTTCGGCGGCTACGAGGCGAAGTTCGCCACCGTCGAGAGCGACGACGAGGGCATGCGCATCGACGACCTGGAGCGCGTGCTGGCCACGCACAAGCCGAAGATGCTGTACGTCGTCGCCAACTTCCAGAACCCCAAGGGCACCACGCTGTCGCTGGAGCGCCGCAAGGCCCTGGTGCGGCTGGCGCAGCAGCACCGCTTCCTCATCCTCGAGGACGACCCGTACGGCGAGCTGCGCTTCCGGGGCGAGCACCTGCCTTCGCTGGCCGCCTTCGACGACCAGGGCGTCGTCGTGTCGCTGGGCACCTTCTCCAAGACGCTGGCCCCGGGCCTGCGCATCGGCTGGGTGGCGGGCCCGCGCGACTTCGTGCGCAGCCTCACCATCGCCAAGCAGTCCACGGACCTGCACACCGCCACCGTCGCCCAGCGCGCCGTGGTGAAGCTGCTCCAGAACTTCGACTACTACAAGCACCTGGACTCGCTGCGGCCCGTCTACGGCGAGCGCGCCAACGCCATGCTGGACGCGCTCAAGGCCCACATGCCGGAGGGCATGAGCTGGACGCACCCGGACGGCGGCATGTTCCTGTGGGCCAGGCTGCCCCCCGGCATCAGCGGCGACACCCTGCTGCCCCGGGCCGTCGAGCAGAAGGTCGCCTTCGTGCCGGGCAGCCCCTTCTTCGCCATGAACCCGCGCTCGGAGTTCATCCGCCTCAACTACTCCAACCGGCCGCCCGACCTGATTGCCGAGGGCATGCGCCGGCTGGGCGCCGTCATCTCCGGCGCCCTGTAACCCCGCGCTGACACTTCAAGGCCGTGCCGCGCCGCGTCGGACTCCCCGACGCGGCGTTTTCATTTCCGCCCGAGTTGAATGCCGATTCAGGTTTCAACTTCTTCGACGCTGGCCAGGGAGGGCCGGGTTGCGTACCCTGCGCGGCGGGTTTCAACGGCGGTACGGAGCCCCGAGGTTCCCCAGCCGCCCCCAACACACCGGAGAGACAGACACATGCAGCTCAAGGACCTGAAGGTGGTGGTGACGGGTGGTGCCCAGGGCATGGGCGCGCACTTCGCGCAGCGGCTGGTGGAGGCGGGCGCGCAGGTGGCCGTGGGCGACGTCAACGAGGAGAAGCTGGCGGCGCTGCCCGCGAGCATCCACCGCCGCAAGCTGGATGTGTCGTCCGAGGACGACATCACGTCCTTCGTGAGCTGGGCGCACGGGGCCATGGGCGGGCTCAACGGCCTCATCAACAACGCGGGCATCCTCCGTGACGCGCTGCTGGTGAAGAAGGACCGGACCACGGGGCAGGTGAAGAAGCTGTCCACCGCTGATTGGAACGCGGTCATCGGCGTCAACCTCACGGGCGCCACGCTGATGGTGCGCGAGGTGGTGGCGAAGATGGTGGAGACGGACCAGGGCAACGGCGTCGTCGTCAACATGTCGTCCATCGCCCGGCACGGCAACCGCGGTCAGTCCAACTACGTGTCCGCCAAGGCGGCGCTCGCGGCGAACACCGTGACGTGGTCCCGCGAGTTCGGCCCGTTCGGCATCCGCGTGGGCGCGGTGGCCCCGGGCATGATTGAGACGCCGATGACGCAGGGCATGAACCAGAAGGCCCGTGACGCGCTGGTGGCCTCGATTCCCGTGGGCCGCATCGGCCTGCCCGAGGACATCTGGCTGGCCGTGAAGTTCATCCTCGAGTGCGACTACTTCAACGGCCGCACCATCGACGTGGACGGCGGCCTCAACTTCTAGGCCGCGTCATGGGCGCGTCTCCGCTTCATCCGGGGACGCGTCCTACCTGCGGCTGACGTCGCCCACGCGAGTCTGGTGCAGCAGCACGGGCTCGCCCTTGTAGAGCAGCTTGTAGGCGCCGTAGCTGCCGAGCACGTGCTTCACGTACTCGCGCGTCTCGTCGAAGGCGATGTGCTCCACCCACTCGTCCAGCTCCGCCTGCGGCAGCGCCTGACGCCAGCGGTCCACCGCCCTGGGCCCCGCGTTGTAGGCGGCCACCGCGTACGCCATGTTCCCGCCAAAGCGGTTGAGCAACTGTCCCAGGTAGGCCGAGCCCAGCCGGACGTTCTGCGCGGGCTGGAGCAGCGCCGCCTCCCCCACCTCGCCCAGCTTCAGCGAGCTGGCCACCTGGCGCGCCGTCGCGGGCATGAGCTGCGCGAGCCCCAGCGCCCCCGTGGCCGAGCGCGCCTGCGGACGGAAGCGGCTCTCCTCACGGATGAGCCCCTGCATCAGGTCCGGGTCCACCTTGGAGGCGCGCGCATAACGCTGGATGACGTTCCGGAACGCCAGCGGCCACGTCGCCTCCCACACGGGACGCGACGCCGCGCTCAGGGGCCCCTGCACTTCCTGGCGCAGTGACTCGCGCGCCACCTGCCGCGCGGCCCGCTGGCGCCCCGTGCGCAGCATCGTCTGGTAGAGCAGTCTCGCCGGCGCCTCCGGCAACCCTCGCGAGTTCACCGCGAGCAACTCCTCCGCCGCGCCCGGCTGCCCCAGTCGAATCAGCTCCACGCCCGCCGCGAAGCGCGCGTCATGGCGCAGCGGCCCAGGCGGAAGGGGCCACACCTCGTCCGGCGGCGGCGCGTCGTCACCGGCTCCAGGAGGTGGCGTCAGGCGCGTCAGCCGCTCCGGAGCCAGCAACGCCAGCCGCGAGCGCGCCAGCATCCCGTACCAGGTCGCGGGGCGCTCGGTCGCCAGCAGCTCGTATTCATCGAGCGCAGTGGCGTTCGTCAGGGGCATCGGCTCCCGCACCCGCGCGCGCCAGTAGCGGGAGCGCCACAGTGCCTCGTCCGTGCGAGACGCCGCGGGCAGCTTCTCCACGGCCTCCAGCGAAGCCAGCGCCGCGGCGGGAGCATCCTTCCGCGAGTGCAGCCAGAAGGCCCGGAACAGCGCCTCCGACGCGAAGTTTCCCGCCGGATAACGACGCGCCGTCTCCTCATAGCGCTCCAATGCGCTGTCGAGCTGTCCCGTCCGTTGGAGGAGCCACGCCTCGAAGAAGAGCGCGTCGTCGGCATATCCATGCTCGGGATAGTCACGCGCGAGCGTCGCATAGGTGTTGATGGCGGCCTTGGGGTCCACCACCGACTGCGAGTAGCCCAGCACGTAGAGCGCCTGGGGCCGCTGCTCGGCGGACATGCACTTCTCCGCCACGGGCGTGAGGAGCTGGATGGCGCGGCGGTGCTGCCGGTCCTTGCGCAGCGCGCGTCCGTAGGCGAGGTGCGCGCGACAGGACAGCTCGTCGGGCAGGTCCACCGAGGACATCACGCCCCACAACATGTCCATCGCGGAGGCATGGCGGTGCAGCTCCACCAGCGCCTCGCCCCGGCGCACCTTCCACTTGGTGGGCAACGGCAGGCCCTGCAACCGCTGACGCGCCCGCTGCGCCTCTCGCGACAGGGGGCTGGTGGCCCACACCTCCAGGAGCGCGCGGTGCTCCACGTTGTAGAGGCCCTGGACCCGCGCCAAATCACAGATGGCCAGGAGCGCCTTCATCCGCAGCGCGTCCGGCCCCCGCGCCTGTCGGCTGTCGATGAGCTCCTGGAGCGCCTGCAGCGCCCCGGGGATGTCCTTGCGACGCTGCAGCACGCGCGACAGGCTGAAGCGCGCCTCGGCATAGAGCGGCGAGCCCGCGCTCACCTCGCGGTACTGAGAGGTCGCCAGCTCCAGCCGACGCAGCTTCTCGTTCGCCTGCGCCGCCCACAGCAGGCAGTGGTCCTTCAGCGGGACGTAGTCGACGGCCAGCGCGGCGAACTCGTCCGCGGCGGTGGCGTAGTCCCTGGCGAACATCGAGCTCTGCGCGCGCAGGAAGCGGACCGGCAGCGTGGACTCCTCGTCCTTGAGCAGCGCACGCGCGCGGGCATGACGGCCCCGGCGCAGTTCGTCACGGGCCTTGGCGAGGACGCCTTCCGCGAAGTAGGGCGCGAGCTGCTCGGGCCCGAAGGACACCACCGACAGCTCCGCGCCAGAGGGCTGCTCCGCCGGAGTGTCGAGCAACTGCTCCAACTGCTCCTCCGACAACCCCTCACCCGGCCCGTCATCCTCGAGCGACTGCGCCCGAGCGGAACCCGCCCCACCCACCAGGCCCGCGCAGGCCACGCACATCGCCATGGCACCCACGCGCAGCCGACGTCGTCCATCCATGCATGCCCTCTTCCGCGATTCGGGCCCCTGAGGATTTGCACGCAGGGCAGACTTGGGACCGGGCGCCGGGCACGCCGAACGCACACGCGTCGTCCAGGCGATAGACGCGCGCGAAGTGTCCGCGCGTCACTGCTCGAAACACGACGGAACCGCGCGCTACACGTGGGTGCGCCTGCGCGGTGGTGGCGCGAAAGACCACCCGTCACACCGCATCATCCACGTGCGCCGGCGCCCCACCTCAAGTCCGCTCGGAGGAATGAGGACCGCCAGGCGCTCAGTGGAACGCGGTCACGGAGGGCTTCGCCTGCTCCGCCATCACCCGCTCCGCCAACGCGCGGTTCAGCGCTTCATAGGAGGACTGGAGCGTCTTCAACTGGCGCCCCGCCACCCACGTCACCACCCCGCTGAAGTCCTCGCCGTGGACCAGCCGCGTCCCCGTGCCCTCCTGGGACAACAGGAAGTAGTGACGTCCATGCATCAGTCCAGGGATGCCACCCGTCCACTCCAGCGCCCTGGGCGGCTCCACGCGCGACATCGTCGCCGTGAAGCCATACACGCGCCCCAGGCGCCCCGGCGGGCGGACCTTCATCTTCACATGCGCCCCACGCTCCACCCGGCCCCGCGCCTCCACCATCAACGGGTTCCACGTGGGATAGCGGGCGAAATCACCCAGCACCGCCCACACGGCGTCCGGCGGCGCGTCGATGAAGGCCTCGGTCCTGAGTCGAAACATTTTCGCCCCGCCTCTCGCGCCTCTGGTGACTGGCAGTCAGCTCCAGCCCCAGGCTGTCCTCTTTCAACCGACCCACGACGCATACATGCCCCGCGGGACGATTGCGGGATGACAGGCGAATCGCGACTTTCTACGCTAGTCAGGAAGAAGCGGAGAACCCGTGCGTTTCCCGAATTGGAAACGCGGGACGGCCGCGCACGGTGGAACGAACCACCAGGGCCGCCCTCCACGTCATTGGAGGGGAGCCCAGACCAGGGGTGCACGGCGAGGGGCACCCACCGCTTAGTAGAGGTCGACGGGCATCATGGCGCCCGCCTCGAACTCCGGAGCACGCCGCAGTTGGTCCAGCACGCGCGGCGCGCAGCGCAGGTGGAGCATGGGCAACGAGCCCGGCTCGCTCACCGAACGCACGGAGCCCAGGAGGTGGTGTGCCTCGAGCCAGCGCATGAAGCTCTCGTGGAAACGAGCGCTCTCCGCCAGCCCGGCCCGTTGGACCTCCGCCCGAGACAGGGGCGGAGGACGGGGAGGAGTGCGTCCACGAGCAGCCTTGGGCTCCTCGCGGGGCATGACTGTGACATCTATCCATTCAGGCTGCGTCCGCGCGCCGGCCAGGCCGGGCAACGGACGGACCGCCGAGGTGATGCGGGACGAACCCGCCGCGAAGCCGTCCCCCGGCTCGCCAATCTTTCTGCTCATGGCCTCATCCTCCTCCCCCGGGCCCGGCGCTCGACTGGCGCCGACCCCGGCTTCAACCCGCCGTCACCTGAATACAGCCAGGCCCTTGCCTGTCCGGTGTCCGCCTGAGCGAGGAAGTTTGACCGCATTGGCCAAAATCAAATCCCGCACCTCGAGCGCCGTCAAGTCAGGGGCACGGCATCGGTAGAGCGCCGCGATACCCGCTACATAAGGCGCCGCCATGCTCGTGCCACTCATTCGCTCGTAGAACGCCTGGTTGTTGCAGCGCCTTTCAGTGCTGGAATACACGTTCACCCCGTAACCCATGATGTCGGGCACGACGCGGCGCTCCACGACACCGCTGGCCGAGAAATGGGCCACGTTGCGCTCGAAGTCGACTGCACCGACGGCCAGGGACTCGTCAAAGGCGGCTGGATAACCAACCGAGTCGGGTCCACTGTTGCCTGCCGCGACAACAGGCAGCACGTTGCTGTCGAGCAGCCGACGAATCATCGTCTGGAGCGCGCGCTGGTTGAGCTTGTAGTCCGCCTCGGAGATGCCGGGAGGCGGCTTGAGCGGGAAGCCCAGCGAGAGATTGACGACGGCGGGACGGGTGACGTTCTGCGGGCTGCTGAACTGGTGCAGCAGCCACTCCATGCCGGCGGCCACGCGGCCCAGGCTGGTGCGGATGGTCTCCGACTCGATGACGGACGCGACGTAGAGGTCGACCTCCGGAGCGACGCCATGGTGCGTGCCCGCGGCGATGCCGCACACGTGCGTGCCGTGGCCATCCGGGTCGAAGCCGCGGATGTCGCGCGCCGGATTGTGCGGCGAGTTGGGGAACAGCGACACGTAGCGGAACTGGATGACCTTGGCGGCGTGCTCGGGGTGGTCGGCGTCCACGCCGGTGTCGAGCACGCCGAGCAGCACGCCCGCGCCGCGGATTCCCTGGGCGTGGGCCAGGGGCACACCGCTCTCCTCGGGCCACTCGCGCTCGGCCAGCGAGCTCATGCCCCGGTTGCGCGGACCGGACTGTCCCGCCGACACGGGGCCGGGGAAGGACAGGGGCACGACGTCGGGGATGAACTCGAAGTCGTTGGACAGCTCGCCGCGCGCCTCGCGCTCCGTGTCCTCCGAGTAGAAGTGGGCCATGGTGGCGCCGATGAGCGGCATGAAGCGGAAGCTGCCCGCCTCGCTGCCGGTCTGCTCCGTCACGGGCGCGCCCGGCAACGGCACCGTCGTGGAGTCGGCGCCGCGCGTGGTGGGACGCTTGATTTTGGACCCCTTCGCCACGCGCTTGCGCTCTTCCTGGCCGCTGATGGCCGGACGCGGTCCGGGCAGCGTGGCCGAGCGCAGGCCCAGCGACGACAGGGTGTCCGGTGCGCGGTTGGCGACCGCGAAGCGAAGTGCCGTGGTGCGCGGCAACACGCGCTCGCCCTGCTGCGTACCGCGAGGCCCGACGCGGGCCTGCGTTTCGATGGACTCCTTGGGAACCAACAGGTAGGACTTCATGGGTTGTCTACTCCTTGAACGACCGTGCAACGCTGGCGGCGTGAGGCAAGGGCCACCGGCACCCAAGCTGCGTCCGCCGCGCCCGGAGCCTCGCGAGAGCGGCGGATGTGGATGGCGCACGCGGGAGCGGCGCCGAAAACAGCCGGGTCCTCCTCCCCGGCGCATGAGACCTCCTCGCGGCATGGGGCAGCCCTCCGGCCCCCGACTCCCCAGGACTTCAAGGACGCCACCGCGTCCTCGCGTGCGAGCCGCCGTACACCCCGGTCCGTCGCCTTCACGGGCGCCCGACCTGCGGTGGCTGTGGCGCGCCCTTCCATGGCTTCGCTCTCTCCTCCAGGAATCCCCGGACCCATTGTGAGATTGGACAGGATGGGCCTGACAATTAAACCAGGGATTCCATGCTGTAGACGCATGAGCCCCCCTGAATCGGTCCTTGCGGGACTTTCCGGAGCGTCGGGAAGTATGAAGGAGGCCCCCCAGACTGCTCGGAGCGTCACAAGAGCGGTGTCCGCCAGCCGACCCGGGGCGTCGGAGGAGGCGGGGAGGGAGGGGGAAGTTCGCGTCCCCACAATTGTTCGCCTACGTCGCCCACGACGGATTAAGTGGGCGCAAGCGGTCCGTCCTTTGGAGCCATCGACGTGATTCCCTACTGGCATGCCCCTTCGCTGAAGCTGGGGCCCCTCACCATCGAGCCCTTCGGCATCTTCGTCGCCGTGGGCATCCTGCTGGCCGCGCGGTTGCTCGGTCGCCAGGCGCAGCGCCAAGGGTTGGACCCGACGCCGCTCGCCGACTACGCCCCGTGGGGCGTGGGCATCGGCGTGCTGGTGGGCCACTGGGTGCACCTGTTCTTCTACCACCCGGAGGAGCTGTCCAAGGGGCCGCTCCAGATTCTGAAGGTGTGGGACGGGCTGTCGTCCTTCGGCGGCCTGGTGGGCGGCATCATCGCGGCCATCTTCTTCTTCCGGCACCGGAAGCTGCGCTTCAACGACTACGCGGACGCGTTCGCCCTGGGCGTGGCGCCGGGCTGGGCGGTGGCGCGGCTGGGCTGCTTCGCGGTGCATGACCACCCGGGCGTGCGCACCGACTTCTTCCTCGCGGTGGCGTTCCCCAACGGGGCCCGGCATGACCTGGGCATGTACGACGCCATCGCCCTCTTCCTCATCTCCGGCCTGCTGTACGCGCTGCGCGACGTGGAGAAGATGAAGGGGCGACTGCTGCCGCTGCTCTCGCTGCTGTACGCGGCGTGCCGGTTCAGCTTCGACTTCCTGCGCGCCACGGACATGAACTACGTGGACGCGCGCTACTTCGGCCTGACGCCCGCGCAGTATGGCTGCTTCGCGCTGGTGGCCTATGGCGTGTGGGGGCTGTTGCGCCGCCGCGAGTCGAGCGCGACGTCAGCACCACCTGGGAAGACGCTGGGCACGGCGCGGTAGGGTGTGGTTCCGGGCCCTCGCGGTGATTCGCGAGGGCCTTCTGCTGTCTGGGGTATGGGCCGCGGGACTCCGCCGCGCCCTGGCGACTCCGCTGGGTCGGATCGACTCAGGCGGGTACGGGCATGCGCACGGCGGAGAGCTTGCGCGGTGTGAGCACCGAGTGGATGCAGGCGATGCGTCCGTCCGCTCCCAGCTCCACGCGCACCACCACGTTCGTGGCGAGCAGCGGGTCCTTCGCGGGCGCATACACCAGCGCCAGCGCGGGCAGGCCGTTGAGCCACTGGAGCTCCACCGCGAGGGGAGTCCCGCGCAGCTCCATCAGCCGCGTCAGGAACGTCAGCACGCGCTTCGCGCCCACCATGGGCACCTGGGCCGCGCGCACCTCGCCCCGGCCGTCCGTCAGCGTCAACACGTCGTGGGCGAGCAGTGCCTCGGCCGCCGCCACATCTCCCGACAGCAGCGCGCCGAGGAAGCCTTCGAGCGCCGTGCGAGTGCGCTGTTGGAGGTCCTTCGTCGGCAGGCAGCGCGCGCCGTCGTAGGCGGCCATGGCGGCGCGGGCGCGGTGATGCACCACCTTCACGTTGGCCTCGGTCATGCCCAGGGCCTCGGCGACTTCGTGCACGGTGGAGTCGAACACGTCGCGCAGGAGCAGCACGGCTCGCTGCTTGGGCGTCAGCGCCTCCAGCGCCAGCAGGAAGGCGAAGGAGACGCTCTCCAAGAGCTCGTAGCGGCCCTCCGTCGAGCCTCCACCCGGCAGCCTCGCCTCCACCGCGGGCGGCACCTCCTCGTCACCGGTCTCCAGCGGCGAGGGCAGCCACGGGCCGATGTAGCCCTCGCGTCGACGGCGGCGCAGGGCGTCTCGGGACAGGTTCAGCGCCACGCGTGTCAGCCAGGGGCGCAGCTCCTCGTGACGCTCGGGAGGAGAGGTCAGCGCGCGGGCGAAGGTCTCCTGCACCAGCTCGTCCGCGTCCGCCGCCACGCCCGTCATGCGGTAGCACAGGCCCCAGAGGTAGCGCTCGTGCTCCCGCGCCGCCTTCGCCAGTGCCCCGTGCGACACGTCCGACATGGCTCAGGCTCCCACCGCGAGGCGCGGCTCCTCGTGGCGCTGTCGCAGCAACGCGCGCTCCACCGACTCCGCGCTGGCGAAGGACGCGTCCACCAGCAGCCCCTCGGCGCCCACCCAGTCCCCCACGCGGTACAGGCCGCGCACGTGCGGCACCTCTGGCGACGGACGGCCCGCGAGGCCTCCCGACTTCGCCGTGGGAATCCGGTGGCTCACCACCAGCGAGGGGCGGAAGCGTCGGGCCACGAGGTGCGCGCGCCAGCCGGGTTGCAGCACGTCCATCACCGCCTCCAGCTCGGCCTCGGTCGCCTCGGAGTCGGGCGTCGCGAGGTACTTCAATACGTGCACCATGGCGCCTCCCTCCGGCCCCAGCTTCGCGAAGGCCGAGTGCACCGAGGCGTACCATGGACCATCGATGCCGAGCGCGAACAGCGCCTCGGGCCTGGGCAACCGCGACAGGCCCAGCTCCAGCGTGGCCGCTCTCACCGGCGTCGACTCGGCGGCCTCGCGCGCGAGAACCGTGTCCTCGGGCATGAGGCTGGACACGTCACCAGGACTGCCGGCCAGCACCACCGCGTCCGCCGCGCGCACGGTGCCGTCGCCCATTCGCAGGCCCTGGACCTGGCCCGACTGGATGACGACGCGGTCGACTCGCGCGGAGAGTTCCAGCGTGGTTCCGGCCTCGCGGGCAACGGACTCCACCGACGACACGAGCGAAGCCCAGCCCTCGTCGAGGTAGAGCACGTTCGCCTGGAGCGCGAGCTGGATTTGCGTCACCACGGCCTGCGCGCTGAGCGTGTCCACGTCTCCGCAGTAGGTGCCCAGGCGGGCCAGCGCGGCGACGAGGGCGCGCACGTCCTCGCGAGACATGCGGAGGTCCAGCCACTCACGCAGGGACACGTGCGCCAGGGTGTTGGGGTCGATTCGACGGAGGCTCGCGAGGAGTCGGCCCAACTCCAGCTTGCCAGTCAGGGGCAGCACGTCCGTGGTCATCAGCGACACGGGGCCACGGGGCAGCGTGTGAAGTCGGCCAGCGCGCAGGGCATAGCTGGCACCTGACTGGCCTGCGATTCCCCCCCGAGGCTTCACACCGAGGCGGCCGAGCACCCGCATGCCGGCTCCGGCGCGGTACAGGGCGTGCGGTCCCAGGTTGAAGCGGAAGCCCTCCACGTCCGAGGTCTGCGCGCGTCCTGTCTCTTATACACATCTGACGCTGCCGACGACTTAA
>NZ_JABXEM010000321.1:0-11973 GCF_013372595.1 Myxococcus sp. AM011 | reverse complement strand
CGTCGCGACGGCGGCTCCTGCGCCCTCGCCCGCACCGACACCGGCTCCCGCGCCGCCCCCCGCGAAGAACGACCCGCGCCGCCGCAAGTGGGCGGACGACGAGGAGCACCAGATGGAGGGCGTGCAGCGGCTGGTGTCGCGCAAGGTGGAGCGGGTGCTGGAGCAGCTCGGGACGCTCGCGATGCGGGCCCGCACGGGTGAAGAGCTCCCCACCGTCACCGTCACGCTGCACCTGGCGCACGGACATACGGTGACGGGGACGGTGGTCGACTACGCACCGCGAGACTCGGTGTTGCTGGCGCTCGGCAAGGAGGGCCTGCTCGGCTCGGAGTCGGTGACGTACGTGGACCTGGCCACGGTCGTCGCGGTGACGGTGGGTCAGGCCAGCAAGCTGCTCGAACTGACGCAGCTGGTCCGCACCACGCCCACGCGACAGGACCTGTTGACGATGGTGGAGAAGCTGCCGCACGCCCTCACCGAGCAGTTCTGGCCGGGCGAGACGGCGCTGGGTGGCAGGCCGCTGCGCTTCGAAGTGGACTGGATGGGGCTGGACGACGAGCCCGGCCGCCGCGCGCTGGAGGCCGCCCTGAATGTCACGAACCACGCGCTGCGCACGCTCGCGCAGGAGCAGGGCCGCGAGGTGATGCGCCGCATCGCCACCGTGCGCTTCGTCCGGGGCAAGTCCATGCGCGCCGCGTTGGAGGGCGAGACGGGCACGGTGACGGTGGGCGAGGGAGAGCCCACCGTGTCCGCCTTCCGCAAGGCCTTCGCCTCCGGCCTCAAATGACGGGCAGCTGGTCGCTGTAGGCGCCCGTGGGGAACGCCGCGTCGATGCGCGCCAGTTCCTCCGAGGTGAGCTTCAGCGACACGGCGGCGGCGTTGTCGCGCAGGTGGGCCACGCGACTCGCCTTGGGAATGGCGAACAGCGAGGGCCGCCGCACGAGGAACTGGAGCGCCACCTGTCGAGGCGTGGCGTCATGCGCCCGGGCGATGGCGTCCAGCACGCGCCCTCCCGGACTTGAGGGCTTGGGGAAGCGGCCGTTGCCGAAGGGGCTGTAGCCCACCACCGCCACGCCGCGCTCCTCACACCACGGAAGCACGGCGTGTTCGATGGCCCGCTCCTCCAGGTGGTAGAGGACCTGGTTGCAGGCGATTCGCTCGGGCTTCGTGAGCGTCAGCAGTTCATCCAGGTCCGCCACCGCGAAGTTGCTCACGCCCCAGGAGCGAATCTTCCCGTCCGCCACCAGCTTCTCGAAGGCGCGCACCGTCTCCGCCAGCGGGTGCGAGCCGGGCCAGTGCAGCAGGTAGCAGTCGAGCCAGTCGGTGCGCAGCCGCTTCAGGCTCCGCTCACACGCGGTCAGCGTGCCCGCGTAGGTGGCATTGGAGGGCATGACCTTCGACACGAGGAAGACCTCCTTGCGTCGTCCGGCGATGGCCTCGGAGACGATGGACTCCTCCACGCGGCCGTGGCCGTACAACTCGGCGGTGTCGACGTGGGTGAGCCCCAGGTCCAACCCCGCACGCAGGGAGCGGATGGCCTCGTCGCGGTCATCCTCCTCCATCTGCCACGTGCCCTGACCGAGGACGGGGACCTCTTTCCCGGTGCCGCCGAAGACGCGCTGCTCCATGGCCTACCTCCGTGTCCGGAAGGATTAGCACCTCCCACCCGCTCCGACAGCCCGCGACCGTGCGAAGCAAGGGGCTCCGCGCTAGTCTCCGGCGGTGTCCCCCACCCCGCCTGCCTCGAAGCCCCAGCTCCCCTCACGGTTGACGCTGGGCCGCCTGCTCACCCTCGCGAGGCCGGAGCTTCCCACGCTCGTCGTGGGCACGCTCTTCCTGCTCATCAGCAGCGCGGCCACGCTGGTGTTTCCCCGCGCCATCGGAGACCTGGTGGACGAGGCGCTCGGCGCCCGCAATCGTTCGCGGCTCGACACCATCGCCGTGGTGATGTTCGGCGTCTTCATCGTGCAGTCGGTGGCCATGGCGCTGCGCGCCTACCTCTTCGCCACCGCGGGCGAGCGCGTGGTGACGCGGCTGCGCAAGCGCCTGTTCCAGAGCCTGCTCTCCCAGGAGGTGGCCTTCTTCGACGAGCGCCGCACCGGAGAGCTCACCAGCCGGCTCGCCTCGGACACGACCGTCCTGCAGAGCACCGTCACCACCAACGTCTCCATGACGCTGCGCTACCTCTGCCAGGGGGTCGGCGGCGTGGTGCTGCTCTTCTACACGTCCCCGCGCCTGACGCTGGTGATGCTCGCCCTCATCCCCGCGGTGGCCATTGGCGCGGTGGTGTACGGCCGTCGCGTGCGGGTGCTCTCCCGGCAAGCGCAGGACGCGCTCGCCGCCTCCAGCGAGGTGGCCGAGGAGGACCTCTCCGGCATCCGCACGGTGCGCTCCTTCGCGGCGGAGAGCCATGAAGTGGAGCGCTACAGCGCGGCGGTGGACAAGGCGCTCGGACTCGCGAAGGAGCGCGCGCGGCAGGGGGCCCTCTTCATGGGCAGCGCCTCCATCGCCATGTACGGCGCCACGGCGGCGATGCTCTGGTACGGCGGCCGGATGGTGGTGGACGGAGAGCTCAGCGCGGGCGACCTCACCTCGTTCCTCATCTACACCTCGCTGGTGGCGCTCTCGCTGAGCGCCGTGACGGAGGTGTGGGCGGACTTCATGCGCGCCAGCGGCGCCGCCGAGCGCGTCTTCGAGCTGGTGGACCGCGAACCCGCCATCCCCGCCGGCGGAACGAGGCTGCCTTCCGTGAAGGGCCACGTGGAGTTCCGCGCCGTGCGCTTCGCCTACCCCACGCGCTCGGACGTCCCGGTGCTCCAGGGCCTGGATTTGGAGCTGCGCCCCGGCGAGGTCGTCGCCGTGGTGGGCCCGTCCGGCGCGGGCAAGTCCACGCTCGCGTCGCTGCTGTCGCGTTTCTATGATCCACAGGGCGGCGCCGTCGTCCTGGACGGACACCCGCTCACCACGCTGGAGCCGGAGTGGCTGCGCCGCAACATCGGCATGGTGGCGCAGGAGCCGCAGCTGTTCTCCTGCTCCATCGCGGACAACATCCGCTACGCGAAGCCGGACGCCACCGACGCGCAGGTGGAGGAAGCCGCGCGGGCCGCCAACGCCCACGACTTCATCCAGCGCTTCCCGGAGGCCTACGGCACGCCGGTGGGCGAGCGCGGCGTGCAGCTCTCCGGAGGCCAGAAGCAGCGTGTGGCCATCGCCCGCGCCGTGCTGAAGGACCCTCGCCTGCTCATCCTCGACGAGGCCACGAGCGCCCTGGACGCGGAGAGCGAGCACCTGGTGAAGGACGCGCTGGAGCGGCTGATGAAGGGCCGCACCACGCTCATCATCGCCCACCGCCTGTCCACCGTGGCCAACGTGGACCGGGTGCTGGTGCTGGAGGGCGGCCGCATCGTCCAGAGCGGCACCCACTCCAGCCTCATGAGCCAGGAGGGCCTCTACCGCCGGCTGGTGGAGCGCCAGTTCGTCGCCGCCTGAACGGCCGCCCGGCACCCATGCCCGCGCTTATCGCTCCGGAAAGTGGCGCGGAAACAGGCCGGTGATTAGCTCTTCCATCCTCAAGAAAGGAGGTGATGCCTTGATTGACAGCAAGAATCAGGCGTCCACCTCCGCCACGGCGGCCTGAAGAGGGTCACCGCGGCGGTGGCAGACGCTGAAGGTTTCAAGGGCCCGTCTCCGCGTTCGCGCGGGGGCGGGTCTTTTACTTTCCGCCGGGAATGGAGTCCTAAGCGACCTGTTCCGACCTGCCGGGGGGAGTGGCCGACCCTTTTCGTCCAAATCCGGGAGATTCCCTGTGTCCATCACCCCGTGTCCAAGCCCACTGCCCACCGCCTTGCGCGACGAAGAGGCCGTCGACGCGCAGCGCAACCTCTACTGCCCCAACTACGACGCCTGCCTGCACATGGTCGTCAAGCGCGGCTGGGAGGGGTGGAGCTGCCGCAATTGCGATCTGCGCGCCTTCCGGGTCGGACAACCCGACGTCCGGGAGTTCGCCGTGTCTCGCCCTGGTGGTTGGGACGGCAACTGAGCAGGTGTCGGCCGGGGCGCCGGCCGGCCGCACGTCCTACTCAGAATAATTGACGCATCCCTGCCCTACTTGGCAGAACGGGATATGCGCTCCAAGAAAACCAAGTTCATTTTCGTGACGGGAGGCGTGGTCAGCTCTCTCGGCAAGGGCCTCGCTTCGGCTTCCATCGGCGCCCTGCTCGAGAACCGTGGGCTCGCCGTCACGCTGCTCAAGCTGGACCCGTACATCAACGTGGACCCGGGCACGATGAGCCCGTTCCAGCACGGCGAGGTCTTCGTCACCGAGGACGGTGGCGAGACCGACATGGACCTGGGCCACTACGAGCGGTTCACCAACGCCCGGATGAGCCGGCTCAACAACTTCACGTCCGGCCGCATCTACCACGCGGTCATCATGAAGGAGCGCCGCGGCGAGTACCTGGGCAAGACGGTGCAGGTGATTCCGCACATCACCGATGAAATCAAGGCGAGCATCCGCCAGGCGGCCCAGGACGCGGACGTGGTGATTGTCGAGGTGGGCGGCACGGTGGGCGACATCGAGTCGCTGCCGTTCCTCGAGGCCATCCGGCAGATGCGCTACGACGTGGGCAGCCAGAACGCCGTCTACGTGCACCTGACGCTCTTGCCGTACATCGGCGCGGCGGGCGAGGTGAAGACCAAGCCCACGCAGCACTCGGTGATGAAGCTGCGGGAGATTGGCATCCAGCCCGACTTCCTCGTGTGCCGCACGGACCGCGAGGTGTCGCGAGAGATAAAGGACAAGATCGCCATGTTCTGCAACGTGGACACGGGCAACGTGTTCACCTCGCCGGACGTGCGCAGCATCTACGAGCTGCCGCTGGAGCTGCACCGGCAGGGCCTGGATGACCGGCTCGCGGAGGTGCTCAACATCTGGAGCCGCGCGCCGCACCTGGAGCGCTGGGAGAACATCATCCGCAAGGTGTACGAGCCCGCGCGCGGCCAGGTCCAGGTCGCCATTGTCGGCAAGTACGTGAACCTCACGGAGAGCTACAAGAGCCTCAACGAGGCGCTCCTGCACGGCGGCATCGCCAACGACGTGAAGGTGAACCTGCACTTCGTGGACAGCCAGGACGTGGAGGCCCAGGGGCCGGAGAAGCTCCTGGCCGGCGTGGACGCCATCCTCGTCCCCGGCGGCTTCGGCGTGCGAGGCACCGAGGGCAAAATCGCGGCGGTCCGCTACGCGCGGGAGAAGAAAATCCCCTTCTTCGGCATCTGCCTGGGCCTGCAGATGGCCGTGGTGGAGTTCAGCCGGAGCGTGCTGGGCCTGCCCGCGGCCAACAGCCTGGAGTTCAACGAGCACACCCCGCACCCCGTCGTGACGCTCATGGAGAGCCAGGTCACGGTGCAGGACAAGGGTGGAACCATGCGCCTGGGCAGCTACGCCTGCGCCCTCAAGAACGGCTCACGGGCACACCAGCTGTACGGCCAGGACACCATCCAGGAGCGTCATCGCCACCGCTTCGAGGTGAACAACGCCTACCGGGGCCGGCTTCAGGAGGCGGGACTTGTCATCTCCGGGCATAATCCGGAGCTGAACCTCGTGGAGATGATCGAATTGTCGGACCACCCGTACTTCGTCGGCTGCCAGTTCCATCCCGAGTTCAAGAGCAAGCCCTTTGCTCCCCACCCTCTTTTCTCCGGCTTCATCAAGGCGGCGCTCGAGCAGCGCGACGCCACGTCCGGTCAGGTGCGCGCATGAGCGCCAGCAGCCTCCCCATCAACCTCTGTGGCTACAAGGTCGGCCCGGGCCAGAAGCTGTTCGTCATCGCCGGCCCGGACAGCATCGAGTCCGAGGAGATGGCGCTGAAACATGCTCACTTGCTCAAGGGCATCACCAGCCGACTGGGCGTGCCCTACGCCTTCAAGTGCTCTTACGACAAGGCCAACCGGACAAGCGGGAAGTCCTTCCGAGGTCCTGGCCTCCGGGAAGGGCTGCGTATCCTAGCGCGTATCAGGGATGAAGTGGGCGTCCCGGTCCTCACGGACGTCCATGAAACCAGCCACGTAGGTCCTGCCTCGGAAGTTGTGGATATCATCCAGATACCGGCGTTCCTGTGCCGGCAGACAGACCTGGTGGAGGCCGTGGCTCGCACGGGGAAGGGCGTGAACTTGAAGAAGGGACAGTTCGTAGCCCCCAAGGACATCGTCCACTCGGCGCGCAAGGCGTTCGAGTCGGGCAACCCCAACGTGCTCGTCACGGAGCGGGGGTCCACGTTCGGCTACAACAACCTGGTGGTGGACATGCGAGGGCTCGCCCACATGCGCGAGGCGGGCCTGGCCGTGTGTTTCGACGCCACGCACTCCGTCCAGCAGCCCAGCTCCGGCGACGGGGTGACGGGCGGCGAGCGCAAGTTCGTCTCACTGCTCGCCCATGCCGCCGCGGCGGCCGGAATTGATGCATTGTTCACGGAAGTCCATGAGGACCCTGACCGTGCCCTGTGTGACGGTCCGTGCTCCCTCAATCCACAGATGTTCGAGGACGTGGTACGAAATGTGCTGAACATCCGCCGGGTGTTGGGACACGAGCCCGGTTGATGGACACGACGAGGGGAGGAGCCGAGCGAATCATGCCCACGGACGCACCTTCCAAGCCTGGAAAGGAAGAGCTGACGTCTCGCGCGGCACGCGTGCGGCTGCTTGTCTTCGACGTGGACGGGGTGCTCACCGACGGCGGCATGTATTACGGCGACGGCGGGGAGCTGATGAAGCGCTTCGATGTGAAGGATGGCCACGCCCTGGTCATGGCCCGGCTGTCGGGTCTGCCCGCCGCCATCCTCACCGCCCGCACCTCGAACATCGTGGAGGTCCGCGGGAGGGAACTCGGGCTGGCGGCTGTGTTTCAAGGCCGCCGCGACAAGGGTGCCGCACTGGACGAGCTGCTCCAGCAACTGGCCGTTCCCCTGGAGGCCTGTGCCTACATGGGGGACGACCACAACGACCTGGCCCCTCTTTCGAGGGTGGGCTTGTCCGCGTGTCCCGCGGATGCTGTTCCCGAGGTGCGTCAGGAGGTTCACTTCATCACCCAGAGTCCTGGCGGCCGTGGGGCAGCCCGTGAACTCGTCGAGCTGTGCCTCAAGGCCAGTGGACGGTGGGAGAACGCCGTGGGTCTGATGAGGGGGACTGATGGACGCAGTGCGCAGAGAGGTTGAAGGAAACCCCGTATTCAAGGTAGGTGGTTGATTCCATGGGCAGCGGAATGATGCAGCAAGAGGGGAGTACGGCGATGACGGACCAGCTCTACACGACGCACGACATCAGTCGCTTGCTTCAGGTGGATCCGTCCACGGTGAGCAAGTGGATTGACCGGGGCATCCTGATGGCATTCAGGACGCCGGGGGGTCACCGGCGGGTGCGGTCCGCGGACCTGCGCACGTTCCTCATCACCCACCAGATGCCGGTTCCGGAGGAGCTGGGCAGCGGCACGGTTCGCCTGCTGGTGGTGGACGACGAGCGCGCGGTGCTGGACGCCATCAAGCGCGCGTTCAAGCCGTTCGCGGCGCAGGTGGAACTGCAGACGACGACCAGTGGCGTGGAGGCGCTGCTGCTGGTGTCCGAGCAGAAGCCGCACGGGATGATCATCGACCTCAACATGCCGGACATCGACGGTCTGGAGGTCTGCCGCCGCATCCGTCAGCGCAAGCAGATGGAGGGCGTGCGTCTCATCACGATGACGTCCGTGCACACCGCCGACGTGGTGGAGCAGTCGAAGCAGGCCGGCGCGCTCGCGTGCCTCGCCAAGCCGCTGGATGTACAGCAGGTGCTGGAGCTGTTCCGTGTACCCATCTCGCTCAGTGCGAAGCGCTGAGGCGTAGAGGGCTTCCGCCACCCCCTCGCGGAAGCCCTCGACAGGGTTGAAGTCAGCAGGAAGCCGCGCCGTTTTCGGCGGACAGCGGCCTCCCAGGAGGGGTGTGCGCGCGGTTCAGCTCTGGACCTTGACCTCGATGACCCGAGGCTTGGACTCCTCGCGCCGAGGCAGCGTCAGCGTCAGCACGCCTTGCTCGTAGCGCGCCTCCACCTGGGTGGCGTCCACGGTCTCCGGCAGGGAGAACGAGCGAGTGAAGCTGCCCTGGCCTCGCTCCTGGCGACGCACGCTGACGCCTTCGGCGAGCGGCTGCGCCTTGCGTTCGGCCTTCACGGTGAGCACGTCGCGCTCCACCGTCACCTGGATGTCCTTCGCGTCCACGCCGGGGATGTCGAGGTGCAGCGTCACGCCCGCCTCGGACTCGAGGATGTCGGCCGCCGGGGTGCGCTCGGTGCGCCGCGTGGACTGACGGAACAGGCCGGGCTGGCCCAACTCGCGGAAGAGCGCGTCGAAGTCGCGCATCAGGGGGTTCATCACCACGGCGGAGTTGAACGGGTTTCGGTTCTGCATGGTCTTCTCCTGTGCGTGCCACCCTGGGTGGGTGCACGGTGTGTGAATCACAGACGTTGTCGTAGTCGGCGGTCGCCTCGGGGGCCCCATCGGGGCTCCACTCCAGCGCCGCCTCACAAGACTCAAGAGAACCATGCTCCGGGACGTGTCAAGCAACGCCCCCGGCACCGCCGCGCCCGGCCTCGTGGGCTCGCCTGCCCGCCCTCCAGAAGGCCCGGAAGGCGCCTTCCAGCCAAGCTCCCAAGTCAGTCGTCCTGGCGGCCCAGGGACACGGAGACGGCCTCCTCATCGCGGGCCACGTGCACCGTCCACGGGTGGCAGCACACCGGGCAGTCCTCGATGTAGTGCTCCGCGCTGGCGCCAATGGGGTCCACGTCGACCTCCACCTCCTCGCCGCAATAGGGGCATTGCTGGATGGCGGCTTCCGCGAAGGGCTGCATGGTGGTGCCTCCTCGCCCTCGAAGCGGGCGATTGTGTCGCGGACTCATCGTCCGCGCATTCAGACGGTAGACTCCCGAGCCATGGCTTCTCCTTCCCGCAATCGTATCGGTGACATCCTCGTCAAGGCGCGCGTCATCGACGAGCTCCAGTTGCGCAGCGCCATGGCCACCCTGGACCAGTGGGGCGGGAGGCTGTCGCGCGTGGTGGCGGACCTGGGGCTCGCCAGCGAGGATATCGTCACCGAGGCCATCTGCCAGGGCCTGGGGATGCAGCGCGTGCAGTTGGGCAACATCAGCCGTGACACGGGAGCGCTGGCGCGCGTGGAGGTGGGCATGGCCGAGCAGAAGGCCGTCTTCCCCGTGTCGCTCAAGGACAACGGCAAGACGCTGGTGCTGGCGATGGCGGACCCCACGGACCTGGCCACGCTGGACCAGGTGGCGGCCCGCAGCCGTGCTCGCGTGGTGCCCATGGTGGCGGGCGAGCGCGAAATCGAGCACGCCATCCTCCGGCACTACCGGAACCAGGAGCCGGTGGCGAGCAGCCGCTTCGCGCCGTCGCGCAGCCAGTCCACCAACACGCCCTCCACCATCGACGAGGAGCAGCAGGAGGAGGACGAGTTCAAGGTCGTGGACATGAGCGGCAACACGGTGGTGAAGCGCATCGCCGACATCGTCGCGCCCGGCTCACCCGCCACCGCTCCCGCTCCCCGCGCCGCGGAGAAGCCCGCACCGCCCGTCGCGAGCGGCTCCAGCGCGGCGGACATCCTGGATGAAATCCTGGCCGGCGGCGCCCCGTCCTCCGAGTGGACGGACGAGGACCTGCAGCGGCTGCAGACGCTCCAGCAGAACCAGGAGAAGAGCTCCAAGATTCTGCGCGCCCTCCTGGAACTGCTGCTGGAGAAGGGCAAGCTCCAGCAGCGGGAGCTGGCCGCGAAGATGCGGCTCTAGCTGTCAGCCCGCTTCCTGGAGCTCGCGACCGGTCAGTCCCAGGAGGTAGAGGATGGCGTCCAGGCCTCCAGCGGAGATGGAGGTATCGGCCGCCTCGCGCAGCCGGGGCTTGGCGCGGAAGGCGATGCCCAGCCCCGCGCGCTCCAGCATCAGCAAGTCGTTGGCGCCATCCCCTACGGCGATGACCTGCTCCAGCAGGATGCCCTCCTGCTTCGCCAGTTGCTCCAGCAGCTCCGCCTTGCGGCGCGCGTTGACGATGGGCCCCACCGTGCGCCCGGTGAGCTTGCCGCCCTCCTCCTCCAGCACGTTCGAGTAGGCGTGGTCGATTCCCAGGCGCGCCTTGAGCGCCTCGGCGGCCACGGAGAAACCTCCGCTGATGACGGCGGTGCGGTAGCCCAGCCGGCGCAGCACGCGCATCAGTGTCTCCGCGCCCTCCGTCAGCGGCAGGTTCGCCGCGAGCCGATGCAGCACGGCCACGTCCAGCCCCGCCAGCAGCGCCACGCGCTGACGCAGGGACTCGTCGTAGTCCATCTCTCCGTGCATGGCGCGCTCGGTGATGCGCGACACCTGCTCGCCCACGCCGTGCGCGCGCGCCAGTTCGTCGATGACCTCGATGCGGATGAGCGTGGAGTCCATGTCCATCACCACCATCCGCTTGCTGCGACGAAACAGGCTCTCGCGCTGCAGCGCCACGTCGAAGGTGTTGTCGCGCATGGACAGCGCCAGGAGCGAGCGCTTCAGCGCCTCCGGCTCCACGGACGCCGGCAGGGTGACGTGCAGCTCCACCGAGCCCAGGTGCGTGTGCGTCAGCCGGACGATGCGCTCCAGGTTCACCCCCTGCCCCGCCAGGTGCGAGGACAGCGCGTGCAGCTCACGGGCTCCCAGCGCGCGGCCCACCGCCGTGACGACATAGCGGGCGGGCGCCGTGGCATTCGAGTCCGGCGACTCCACCGCCTGGAAGTCCAGGTCCACGCCCAGCTCCCGGGCGGCGAAGAGCAGCGCGCTGGGGATGCCGCGCGCATCCGGCAGGCGCACCAGCAGGCAGAGCGTGAGGCGGCCCTGCACCACCACCTGCTCCACGTCGAGCAGCTCGGCGCCCGCGTCCGCGAGCAGGCCGGTGAGGCGGGCGGTGATGCCAGGATGGTCCTTGCCCGTGACGGTGACGAGCACGCAGCCGGAGGAGGTCGGAGTCATGTCCCCCGGACGATGCCACGACGGCCGCGCGGGCGGGGCGGGCCTGATGCGGCCCGCGCCCACCAGTGAATCAGGACTGCGGCGCGTCCGAGGAGAGGACGAGGTCACCCCGGACGAGGAACTCCTTGTCCGGGAAGGCCTTGTAGAAGTCCTCGAGCATCGCATCCACGTCCGGGTAGCGCTGCTCGCGCTTGTCCTGGGTGGCCTTGTCGAAGAGCTGGTCCAGGCCGCTGGGCGCCTCGGCGTTCACCTCCGACGGCAGGGCCGAGCGGCGGCCGGGAATCTGCCCGGTGAGCATCTCGTAGAGCAGGATGCCCAGCCCGTACACGTCCGCGGCCGGGCCCGGCTCCTTGGCGCCCCGGTGCATCAGCTCCGGAGCCATGTAGGGCATGCCACCGGTGCCCACGAAGACCTGGGGCATTCCCTTGGTGGAGTCCACCTCCACCACGCGACCCAGGCCGAAGTCGGCGAGCTTCGCGTTGCCGTACGCGTCGAAGAGGACGTTCTCCGGCTTGAGGTTGTGGTGCGTCAGGCCCGTGGCGTGCGCGGCGCGCAGACCGTAGGCCATCTGCAGGAAGGTGCGCAGCGCGAAGGGCACCGGCACGCCGCTGCCACCGCCCGCCTCCAGCCGCTCCTTCAGGCTGCCGTTCATCAGCTCCAGCACGAAGTACGGCCGGCTCGCCTCCACGTTCTGGTCCACCACCTGGACGATGCCGGGGTGGCGAACCTGGGCCTGCGCGCACAGCTCCTTCTTCAGCCGCTTGAGCACCTCCCCGCGCTGCAGGAAGGAGAAGTAGCCGAAGATGTCCTTGAGCTCCTTCAGGCAGATGTCCAGCCCGAGCGCCGTGAAGCGGCCCTTGAAGACGGTGCCCAGCGGGCCCGTGCCGATGGGGTCGAACTTCTGGTAGCGCAGGTCCAGCTCGGTGCCCTTGGAGGCGACGGGCGCGGCGGCGACAGGGG
>NZ_JABXEM010000320.1:0-12019 GCF_013372595.1 Myxococcus sp. AM011 | reverse complement strand
GCTCCCGCCTCACCACCGCCGACATGGGCAGCCGCGCCAGTTCCACCGTCGCTCGCACGCCGGACGCGGTGCACAGGTGACCCAGGTCTTGTGCAAGTCCATCGGAAACATCCAGCGCAGCGGACGCGAAGCGTGACGCGAGCAGGCCCAGGGCCACGCGCGGAACGGGGCGGCGCTGGCGGCGCACGGGGCCACCCTTCCTCAGTCCAGCCTTCAAGTGGGCCAGGCCCAGCCGCGCGTCACCGAGCGTGCCGGACACATAGAGCCAGTCACCGGGCCGGGCTCCCGAGCGGGTGAGCGGGGGACGGGACAGCTCGCCGGTGGCGGTGATGGTGACGGACAGCTCGCGCGCGGAGGTGAAGTTGCCACCCACCAGGTCCACGCGGTGCTCGCGCGCCAGCGCGGCCATGCCCCGGGCGATTCCAGAGAGGTGGGCGGCAGGGAAGTCGCGAGGCAGCGCGAGCGCGCAGACGAACCAGCGCGGCGTGGCGCCCATGGCGGCCACGTCGGACAGGTTCACCGCCAGGGCCTTGTGGCCGATGTCCGCCGGGGAGAAGCCAGCGCGGGTGAAGTGCACGTCCTCCACCACCGCGTCGGTGGTGACGCACAGCGCGCCGCGCGAGGGCGCGAGCACCGCGCAGTCGTCCCCCGGCCCCACCGGCACGCGGGCCTTGGGGAAGTGGTGGAGGAAGCGGCGGATGAAGTCGAACTCACCAGGCATCGCCCGGCAGGAAAGACCAGCCGCCGCTCCGAGGCAACGCGCGCGTGCTGACAGCTACTGGAACACGCTGACGCCCAGGCCCGGCACCTCGCCACGGTGCAGCCACGTGGCCACGCCCACGCCCGTGGGGCCCACGGAGAGCCACGGCAGGCCGCTCTGCGCGGTCGGCGCCGTGTCGAGCAGCAACGCCCTGCCCCATCCCTGGTTGAGGGTATAGCGGCTGGTCGCGATGCGATGGCCGCCCGCCATCTGGTGGGACCACACGACGAGCGCATGGGTGCGGCTCAGGGACACCACCTGCGGGTCCTGGGCCTGTCCCAGGGTGAGCGGCTGCGCGTCCACGTCCTGGCGCTCGCGGAAGCCATGGGCGAAGTCATAGGGCTGGGCGGACAGCCGGGTGAAGCCGGCCCGGACGCGGGGCCAGACCACCATGGCCCGGCCGCCCCGCTCCCGGCTGGCCTGGGCCATGCCGGAGGTGCCCAGCGCGTCCTCCACCCGCTGGGGCGCGCCCCAACCGGTGCCGGGCACGAAGGGCCGCGCCCACAGCTCCACGTTCACCGGGCCCAGCGAGCTCCACAGCGCGAGCACCGCGCCTCCGGGGCCCGCGAGCGGCTCCGCGTAGAAGGACTCCACGCCGTCCGCACTGGCGCGCTCCGCGGCGCTCCACCCCCCGGCGGGCGTCCACCGGCTGAACCAGGTCATGCCAATGCCTTCCACCTCGTCGAACCGCGTCCACCCCACCGCCACGTGTCCGTCATCGCTGACGGACACCTGGGGCTCCAGGGAGAAACCCGGCGTGGGCGTGTCGATCCGGCGCGCGTCCTCGAACCCCGTCTCGGGCGAGCCCCGCGTCACCCAGACATTCTCGCTGAACGTATCCCCGTCGAACCGGGTCCACGCGGCCGTGACGATGCCCGCCGCGTCGCGAACCACCTCCAGGTCCGTCGCGTCCCCTGGCGGGCGCGTCAGCACGCGCTCCGGCTTGCTCCACCCCTCGCCGCGCGTGTGCAGGGAGAACCACATCTGCTCCGCCCCGGGCCCCTCCTGCTGCAGCCATATCGCGAGCATGCGGCTGTACCCGTCGGCGACCAGCTGCGGCTGTCTGACCCGAAGCACGCCCTCCGGGAAGTCGCGCCACAGCCCCACCGCGGCGCCGGACGTCCAACCCGTCTGGGGCACGTACTCGCTGAACCAGAGCGCCTGGTGGACGCCGTCGTTCTCCGTCCAGACCGACATCGCGTGGCCATCCCCGGCCACCGCCACCTGGGGCGTCGCCGTCTCCAGGCCCGGCGTGCCCAGCAAGCAGGGCGAGGCCCACCAGGCCCTGCCCTCCACGCCCACCTCTCCCGCGTCTTGGGGCCGGGCCAGCGCCGACACCGTCACGCGCGCCAGGTCGCGGCGCGCCGGCCATTCCTGGTGCCGGGGGCGCGCGCGCACCAGCAGCGGCGCCTGACCGGGCTTCGGCTCCTGGCGGGCGGGGCGCTCCGGACAGAAGTTGGGAGGCGGCGGCTGGGGAGGGTTCTCTCCGCACGCCGAAAGTCCCAGTCCCACCACCAGCACGCTCATGACGACCGTGTTTCGCATCCGCGCTCCTGCCATCGCCGGGTTGACCTGTTGTCTCGACAAACGGACGCCCCACCCGCGATGAGCCGCGGGTGGGGCGCCGGGTCCGGGCCTTCTCCTGGGAGCAGGCCCGGAAGCTCTTTCACCGCGAACCGCGGGACTAGCGCTGGCCCGCCACGAACGACGCGGAGTGCTTGTAGTCCTGGTGCCACGAGGCCGGCAGACGCTCCAGCACCTGGCGGGAGTCGGCCACGGGGGCCGTCAGCTCGCCCTGCATCGCGTTGTCGCCCACGCGGAAGCCGTTGGCGAACAGCGTGTTGGCGCCCTTGCCCGCGCGCGCCAGCTCCTCCTTGGTGCCCAGGCTGAAGTTGTAGACCTTGCCCGCGTACTTCTCGCGGGTGACGGACGTCAGCGTGGCCACGCCGTCGCGGGTGCTGACGCGGTCGGCGACCTTCAGCTTGCCCGCGGCCACGGGCTTGCCGTCCGCCATGATGACCGGGTGCTTGTCGGTGAGGCTCACCGCGTGGCCCTTGTCGTCACGCAGGTTCACCATCGGCTCCAGCTCGCCACCTACCTGGATGTCGCGCACGGTCAGCGTCTCGCCCTTGTCGTTGGTCACCATGCGGTCGCCGCGCTTGACCTCCTCCACGTTGACGACGCTGCCGTCGGCCAGCACCACCTTCGTGCCCTCGGCCATGCAGCTGTTCCACACCATGACGCCGTAG
The DNA here is from genome assembly GCF_013372595.1 of Myxococcus sp. AM011. Classification (NCBI taxonomy): domain Bacteria; kingdom Pseudomonadati; phylum Myxococcota; class Myxococcia; order Myxococcales; family Myxococcaceae; genus Myxococcus; species Myxococcus sp. AM011. The sequence goes on along the minus strand of NZ_JABXEM010000320.1, from coordinate 9,010 downwards.
CGGTAGCGCGGGTCGCTCATCGAACGCACCGTCACCGTGGCGTAGGTGTTCGTCGGGGTGCCGCAGTTCACCTTGGTGCTCACGGTGATGACGTACTCCACCGCCTGGTTGATGATGGTCTGCCCCCGGCAATCCTCCACGAGGCCCGCGGTGGGCGTCTCGCGCGAGAAGTCCGCCAGAAGCTTGACGTTGGCCGTCTGGCTGTTGATGGAGCTCTGCAGCACGTTCCTCAGGGACGTCTCGGTGATGCAGGTACCTCCGGTGATGGGCTTCACCAGGCGGACCTTCGAGCCCTCCAGGATTTCCTTGATGATGCAGGCGACGCCGGCCTTGCTGCCCCCGTTGAAGGTGAACTGGGTGGGCACGTACACGTGCGTGAAGTCCCAGGGCGGCGTCACGGCGAAGTTGTTGGTGGCATCTCCCACCCAGCTCGCGGTGATGGCGGTGTTGCGCAGCGCGATGCTCGTCGGCGTGCTGCCGCCCGAGGGCGCCAGCGTGTTGCCCACCGCGGCGTAGTCACAGTCGATGCCGCCGCGCATCTGACACAACTCCGTGGCGATCTTCCCGCTCGTGGGGACCGACAGCCGGGGGTGGTCCATGGACAGGTCCGCGCCGCCCGTCGTCGTGCTGGACTTGCCGCGCGCGAAGGTGACGACCTCCTCGCCCGTGTCCTCGTTCATGGCGATCATCATCGAGTCGAGGACGACCTGCCGGTCCATGTTGATGGGGATGGCCGGGCGGACGATGACGTCGTCGAAGCTCTGGCCGGCCGCGTACTCCTCGCCGGACGCCGAGTCGACGACCGAGGTCTGCGTCTCCGCGTTGTTCGAGTTGAACGCGACGATGTCCGTGTACACGTAGCTGGCGCCGTTGACACACGCGGCCCACGGGTTGCTCTCGTAGGTGCGCACCATGCCGGCGTTCGTGCCGCGGGAGATGCTGAGGAAGTGGTCACAGCCCCAGTTGTTCACCAGGGTCGCGCCCAGCTCCTGCTTGCCAGCGGACTTGCGCGCCAGGGCCTTCTCGCGCGCCAACCCCAGCCGGGTGAAGAGCTTGGGCGAGTTGCTGGCCGTCTTCCCGGAGCCACGCAGGCGGTTCATCACGAAGCGGTACTGGCCCGGGTCGGCCAGGTCGATGGCGATACCGTCACCCATCACCGGGGACTTCTCCCCGAGGACGCGATGCATGTACTGCGAATCCTCCACCAGGGTCGCGCCATCCAACCCCCGGTCCGGGGAGCGCAACGGTCCGGCCCAGGCAGACGTCGCGAACGCGACGAGCGGCAGGGCCGCGAAAACAGGCACCGAGAAACGCGAGTACGGCTTCATGTGTAACCCCCTCTGCTGCAGTGGACTGCCTTTGCCAACGACAACCACAACGCGCGAGACGACTTCTCTTGAAACGGGGCCCCTCCTCAGCGACGAGGAGGGAGCCCTTGAAGACTCATGACCAGGCACATCTGCCCTGACCCACTGCTCGATTCACGACCTGGACCCCAGGGGACGCGCGAGCGTCCCGCCGTGGCTAGTTGCAGGCCAGCTCACAGATATCCCGGGCCTGGTCCACGCAGATGGAGTCCCAGCTTCCGGTGCAGCAGAACGGGTCGCCCTCGCACACGGCCGCCGCGCACGGCGAGCAGGTCGTCGGGATGGGATTGCCCGGCCTGCACACGTGGTGGCACGGGCGCGGACGGTTGAGGAACTCCTCGAAGACGGCCTTGCGGTGAGGCAGGAAGACGTCCGTGAGCGCCGGGGAGATGCGGAAGCGGATGCCCTCCGGCCCGTTGGCGTCGGTCAGCTCGCTGACGTGGGTGAAGCCCAGCGAGTTGGGCCAGGTGATGCCGCCACCCAGGGGGTTGCTGTTGCTCAGCTCGTGGCAGCCGGCGCAGGACAGCGCCTTGGCGCGAGCGACGATGTTGACGGGCGTCAGCGTGCTGCCGATGCGGGTCAATTCTGCCTGAATCAGCGAGCGCAGCGCGGACGTGCCGGTGCCGAACTGGCCGGTGTAGTTGTTCTCCCCGCCCTGGGCGTCACTCTGGCCGCCGTTGAACTGGTCCTGCACGTCCATGTTGAACAGGTTGATGTCGTTGCGCGCCAGCGCCTCCACCTGGCTCTCGAAGAAGAAGCGGAAGTCCGTCGCGCGGGCGTGGGTGGAGGCCGGGTTGAACAGCCCACCGAACGGGTTCACCTTGTCCGTGGAGATGATGGCCTTGAGCGAGGTGCAGGTCCCCCCCACGCCGCAGGTCTTCTGCAGCTTGAACTCGCGCAAGAGCCAGTTGCTCTGCATGAACTGGTTGGTGCGAATCTGTCCCGCGATGGTGGCCGGGTCCGCGCCGTAGTTGTCGATGTGGACGACGGGACGGAAGCCCGGCAGGCCCTGGAAGTAGAAGGTGCGCAGCTTCGCCGAGCGCGAGTTGGCGTCCGGGTCATTCGAAAGTCCCGACCAGAACTCCGCCACCGGGAGGCAGCCGTCCAGCCCCTCGTCCAGATGGGGGTTGGGCAGCACGCCCTCGAAGATGATGAAGTTGCGCGACAGGACGTTCGTCTCGCCCGACTTGCGCGCGAAGACGATGCGGTACTCACCGCAGTTGGCGCCGTCCGCGGGGGCCAGGTCGAAGCGGTTGAACAGCCCCACCGCCTTGTACCCGGTGGCGAGGTTGGGGTTGGTGAACGGGTCCTGGGTGGCCTGCGTCCCCTCCTGGGCCCGGCACTGGTACGGGAAGCTGTTGAACAGGGTCTGTCCGCTGACCGTCTGGTCGTTGCAGTGCTGACCCTGGTTGAGGCCCGGGCTGTTGTTCTGCGTGTCCCAGAGCTGGCGGAAGAGCGACAGCGCCGTCACGCCCGAGCCGTTGGCTTGCGCCGCGAGCTGGGTGAACACGTCGCGCATGGGGAAGTTGGCGAGGATGGCCGTCTCCGTCACGATGAGGGAGCGGAACGTGTTCACCGACACGCCGGTCATCTGCGACTTGTCACCCGACTGATGCAGCAGGCCGATACCGGCGCGCTCGGAGTGGAGTGGAGTGGTCCGCGCGGGCTGGGGCGTTTCGGGCGCCTCCAGCAAGTCTTCCTGCGTGCTACAGCCCGCCAGAGCCAGAATCGATGCAAAAGCAAGACACGAGCGCCGCACGCGCTTGTCCATGAACTCCCCCTCTTCGAATTGACACAACTGGTTTCACCACTTCTGTGCAGCGCGCGCCCTTATGAAGGATTCAACAAATAATTACAAGACATAATCGGAATAGCCACAATACCCACATAAGCCAGTTCAAGCGTACACAGATACGTAGTACCCGCGACACACAGCCTTTGACCCTGGGTGCGTCAGGACTGCACTCCCCTCTGGCGTCCCAGGCGTACGCGGGGTGCGTTCTCCCGGTACGCGGCCAGGGCGCGAGACAAAACAATGCAGCGCGTTCAATCCGTACGCACCGGTGCGTCTCAACGGCACGCAAGGGCTGTCAGAACACCTCCATGGGACAGGCGGGAATCATCTGATTCTCCGGGGTGCGCACGACGTCCAGCGCCAGGCACCTGGGCCGACAGGTCCCCCCCATGCAGTAGTCCCCCTGGGAGCAGCACATGCCATTGCAGAGCACGCCCCCACCGGAGCAGCACACCTGGGGGCCGCTGTAGCAGGCCCCGCCGTGGCAGGTGTCCCCGCTCGTGCACGAGTCGCCGTCACTGCACGACGTGCCCGCGGGACGCGCCGCGTAGGAGCACACGCCCGTGGCGGGGTTGCAGGTGCCGGGGCTCGCGTAGCAGGTGCCGGGCGGGCTGTTGCAGCCCACCGTCGTCCCGGTACAAGCCCCGGTCGCCCCACACTTGTCGTTGAGGGTGCAGGCATTGCCGTCATTGCAGGAGGCGCCGGCGGCCAGGGGCTCGTAGACACACGTCGCCCCCGAGCAGACGCCATAGGGGGAGTGGCAGGGCCCGGGTGGGGTGTTGCAGGGGCCGCAGGCGGACTCCACGACGTGGATGTTGAGCATGAAGCGGCCGCACGAGCCGTTCTTGCCATCCACGGTGATGCGCACCTCCTGGTTGCGCGCCAGGTTGAGGACGGCGGAGGACGTGAGCGTGGAGGACGAGGCGTTGTCGTTGCAGCCCAGCGAGGCGCTGCTGTTCCAGTCCGTCACCTGCACCACCGTGTCGTAGTCCGTGGTGTCGGTCGGGTCCGTGACGAAGGTGTAGGCGCCGTCATACGGGGCGATGAAGTGGAAGCTCATGTCCGGGCCGCTGCCGCCGCCGCACGCGGGCGTCACCTCGTTCGCGGCGCCACAGGTGCGGCCCACGGCCACGCCCCGCCCCACGCGCAGCCGCAGGTCCACGTAGGAGGACGTCACAGCGCGGGCTTCCTGGGTGCTCAGGCTCTCCGCCGGAGGCGCCTCGACGCCGCCTCCCACCGGGGACTGGGTACAGGCCATTCCCAGGAGCAGCAGCCAAAGAAAGACACGATTCCAGTGCCAGCACGGATAATCCGCCATGACTGTCGCCCCCTGCGTTGGAGGCTCAACAGCATACGCACTCGCAGTCAGTATTGCTAAAAAACTATGGCCTGACGGTTTTCATCCCTGTCGCCCGGGGGGTATCGCTTTGGCGGCCTGGGAGCGGAGCGCGGTGGCGAGGCCTCCCCACCACATGCCCATCATCGCCAGGAAGGCGGAGACCTCCTGGCCATGGCGCACGGGGTGGTCCGGACGGAGGGCCTCCCAGCCGCGGTGCTCCAGGACGACGCGGGTGCCGCCCCCCTGGGCGGGCTCGAAGCGCACGTCCACCTGGGTGAGCTCGCCGGGAGCGAAGTTCCGGCCGCGCCACTCGAAGCGCAGCCTCGCGCCGGGCTCCCACGTCAGCACGCGGCCAATCTCGAACACGCCGACCGCGTCCTCTTCCACCAGGCGGCCTCCAGCGCCGCCCTCGAAGCGCACCACGCTGTCGGCGGCGTGGGAGCCCCGGAAGCGCGGCCCCCGTCGCCACCAGAGGTCGGTCTCCTCGGTGAAGACGGTGAAGGCGACGTCTGGCTCCACCTCCAGGAAGGTCGTCACGCGGGCGGTCTGCTCCATCATCATGTCGGACCTCGCGGGGCGGCTCAGGGCCGCTTCTTGCCGCGCGTGCGCTCGGCGTGTTCCTTGAACGACTGGAGCTGGTCCCCCCAGAAGGCCTCCACCTCGTCGAGCCACGCGCGCAGCTCCGAGAAGCGCTCGGGCCGCAGCCGGTACAGCTTGACGCGGGCATCGTCCTCCACGGCGTCCTCCTCGACGAGGCCTGTCTTGCGCAGGACTCGCAGGTGCCGGCTCATGGCCGGGGGCGACATGTCGAAGGCGGCGGCCAGCTCACCGGCGCGCCGGGGCTGCTCCCGCAACAGGTCGATGACGCCCCGGCGGGTGGGGTCGGCCAGGGCGGCGAAGGTGTCGTCGAGACGTCGGGCGGCTCCCATGGGCTCAAGGCTCCGAAGCTTCAGCCCTTCACGCGCTGGGAGAACCACCACGCGTGGCCTTCCAGGTCCTCCGCGCCGTAGCCCCGGTCCGTCCAGTAGTCGTCGCCGTAGTTCGTCGTCTCCGGCTCCCGGGTGATTTTCGCGCCCGCGGCCTTCGCCCGCGCGCAGTGCGCGTCCACGTCATCCACGTAGAGCATGAGGTACCCAGCGCTGGTGCCCGCCGCCGCCGTGGGCGTGCGCGCCGGGTACTTCGAGCTGAGCGAGTTCACCATGATGACGCCCTCGCCGAAGACGAGCTCCGAGTGGACGACGATGCCCGGCCCGCCCTCCACCTTCAGCCGCGTCTGGAAGCCGAAGGCCTTCTCCAGCCAGTCGATGGCGGCCGGTGCATCCACATAGAACAGCCCGGGGGTGATGCGCGCGCAGCCCTCTGGAACCTTCTTCATGGCCCGTCTCCCGTGGGAACGAACTTCGTTTCCTTCACGGGCAATATTTAACGCCGTCGTTAACCATTCGCAAGCCAGGAGTGGATGGACCGACGGGGGTGCCCCGCGGCTCGCCGTGGGACGGGACGCGCGGGCACCTGTTCGTGCCCGCGCACTCGAAGCCTGGAGCCTCGCGGCTCGCGGCGGGCCGCTACACGAACATCAGCGGGTCGAACTCATCCACGTTGACGGGCAGCAGGCGGGGCAGCGGGCGCTGGAACACCTTCGCGTTGAGCTCCAGGTCGACAATCTTGAGGCCCGAGGGCACCAGGTCGCGGAAGCGCTGGCTGACATACTCGCGCAGGCCGAGCACGGCCACCTGCCGCTTCTCCTCCAGCATGGGCTTGAGCGCCTCGGCGAAGTCTCCGCCGTCGTGGCTGGCCAGGCCCACCGCCGCCTTGGGCCGCTGGACGCGGATGGACTCCAGGAGCTTGAGGATGCCCAGGTCCACCACCTTCTGGTCCTGCCGTCCGTACAGGAGCGCCACCTCGCAGCCCGCGGACTTCAGCGCGCGGATGAAGCCAATCATCATGTCCGGAAGCTGCTCACCCCGCGCGTTGAGCACGACGATGCAGCGCACGGGCGCCGGGAAGTAGCTCTCGCAGAACGCCACCAGCCGGTCGAACTGGACGCGGTCCTGTGACTCCGGTTTGCGGCCGACAACGTTGGACACGGCCCAGTCGATGTTCTCCGCATCGATGAGCACATAGGAGGCGGCGGGGGGACGTCCGGTGAGCATGGGCGCGGACAATACGCTCGCGCGCCACTTCCTGGGGGGATTGCGTGCGCCGTGCGAGCGCTCCCGGACACGTCTCGCGCGGCGTGACGTCCGGAAGCGACCTGACGCGTCAGAAGCGGTCAGGCCCCGGCGGCATCTCCGGCAGGGGCGCCGATACGGCCAGCAGTCCGTGCTCCGGAATGGGCGGCTGCATGGGCAGCACCACCGTGAAGCGCGAGCCCCGTCCGAACTCGCTCTCCACGAACACCTTGCCGCCGTGGCCTTCCACCAGGCTCTTGACGATGGCCAGGCCCAGCCCCGCGCCGCCGTGCTCGCGCGTGGAGCTGCCGTCCACCTGGTAGAAGCTCTGGAAGATGCGCTCGAACTGGTCCTCGCGGATGCCCACGCCGGTGTCTTCCACGCTGATGCGATAGCCGGAGATGCCGAGCGGCTCCTGCGGGCCCGGCTCGGACATCACCACGGACACGCGGCCGCCGGAGGCGGTGAACTTCAGCGCGTTGACCAGGAGGTTGATGAGCACCTGCCGCAGCTTGTCCCCGTCCCCCGCCAGCCGGGGCCTGGGCAGGGGCGGCAGCCGCACCTCCAGCTCCACGCCCTTTCGCTGCGCCTGCGGCATCACCGTGGACACCGCCGTCTGGATGACGCCCGCCAGGTCCACCGGGCCCATGGACAGCCGCAGCTTGCCGGCCTCAATCTGGCTCAGGTCCAGGATGGAGGAGATGAGGTTGAGCAGCGACTCGCCCTTCTCGACGATGGTGCGCACGTAGAGCAGCTGCTCGGGGTTGAGCATGCCGGCCAGCCCCTCGGCCAGCATCTCCGAGTAGCCGATGATGGAGGCCAGGGGCGTGCGCAGTTCGTGGCTCACCGTGCCCAGGAAGGTGGACTTGAGCCGGTCCAGCTCCTTGAGGCGGGTGTTGACCTGCGCCAGCCGCGAGTTCTGCGCCTCCAGCTCCCGGTGCGTCTCCAGCATCGCCTCGATGTGGAGCTGCGTCGTCAGGTACGTGCGGTGGCCGCTGGCCACCAGCGCGGCGAGCACCTGGCCGAAGTGCGTGAGCACCTGCGCGGCGGTGCGCTCGGGCGCGCGGCGCACCTTGGCCACCAGCTCCTGGGCCCGCGTCAGCTCCAGGCCGGAGATGTCCGTGAGCGTGTCGGGGAAGTCCCCCAGCTCCTCGGGCGTGAAGGGCCCCAGGATGACGCGGCCCAGGAAGTCGCCTTCCCAGCGCACCGGCATCGCCAGGTAGCGCAGGCCGGTGAAGCACGGCAGGGCGATGAGACCCGCCTCCTCCGCGCCGTCGCCTTGCGCCACGCGCGCGCCCTGCATCGGGAGCACCGGGCCGTCCTTCACCCGCGCCACCGTCGCCGTGCAGCGCGAGCGGCCGTCCGGGAAGGAGAAGACGTAGGCGCAGAAGTCGCCGTGGCCCACCTTCACGTCGGCCAGCTTGGTGCCGCGCGCGTCCAGCACCTTGATGCCCACGCGGTACAGCTCGCTGAAGCTCCTCACCACCTCGGAGAAGGAGGGCAAATCCAACATCTCGCCCAGCGACAGGCGGCGCTGGAGCACCGACTCGCGGCGCGAACCGCTCGAGCCCTCCGGTGGCGGGGCGCCCTGATAGCCGCTCATCGCCCGCCCCCCCACTGCTCGTCCCGCCCCACCGCGGTGTAGCGGCCGGCCAGCGTGGTGCCCGACAGGTCCATCCGCCCGAAGACCTGGGAGAGGAACTCCGCCTCGGTCAGCCCCACGTTGCGCGCCAGGTGCGCCCGGGCATCCAGCCGCCGGTAGGCCGCCTGCGCCACGGCGTGGAAGGTCTCCAGCACGCCCTCGCCCTTGAGCGCCACCGCGCCGACGACGGCCTCGCCGCCACGCTTGCGCGCCTCCTCCAGCTCCGCGTCCGTGCGCGCGTCGGGGAGGTCCCTCTTGTTGAACTGGATGACGACGGGCACCTGGTCCACGTCCAGCCCGTTCTCCTTCATGTTGTCCTGCAGGTTGCGCCAGTAGGCGTTGTTCTCCGCCGTCGCGCCGTGCCGGCTGTCCGCGATGAACACCACCGCGTCCGCGCCCTGGAGGACGATACGGCGGGTCGCGTTGTGGATGACCTGGCCGGGCACGGTGAAGAGCTTCACCTTCACCTTGAAGCCGGACGAGGTGGAGAAGAAGACGGGCAGCAGATCGAAGAACAGCGTCCGGTCGTCGTGCGTGTCCACCGTCAGCAACCGGCCCCGCACCTCCGGCGACGCCCGGGCATGGAGCTGGCGCAGATTGGTCGTCTTCCCGCTGAGTCCGGGCCCGTAGTAGACGATCTTGAGCGTCAGCTCTCGCTGGGCGTGGTTGAGTTGCAAGGGTGACTCGGGCGGGCGG
>NZ_JABXEM010000031.1:0-57538 GCF_013372595.1 Myxococcus sp. AM011 | reverse complement strand
GGGGATGATGGAGCAGGGGCGGGATGGCGGCCACCGCGTCGCTCACTGCCCTGGAGGGCAAGCCGGACTGAGAGGGAGCTTCAGATGGGCTCATCCCACTCGCTGCGAGCGCTGGTGGGTGGTGGTTAAACCCAAGAGCATGGCTCGAGAACAGAGCGTCAACGCGTTGTTGCCGGTGGAGGCCGAGTTCCAGAAGGAGAAGGCCTCCGCGCTCAAGCGCACCGGCGAGAAGGTGGAGAAGGCCCTGGAGGCGCTGGCGGGCGCGGAGCGGGAGCTGTTGATGGCCCGAGGCTCTGTGCGGGCGGTGCGGCTGGAGCGCTACCGGGTGCTGCGCAAGGAGGCGGAGCTTCAGCGCTGGTACCTGATGGTGCAGCGCGAGGCCTGCGGCATCCGCAACAACCGGGATTTGGACCTGATGTACCCGATGCCTCCGCTGGTTCGGGAGTGACACCGGGACTTCGCCTAGGGCGTGGCGCGCCAGGCGGCGATGGCGAAAAGGGCCCAGCCGGCGAGGAAGCCCAGGCCGCCCAGGGGCGTCACGGCGCCGAGGACGCGGATGCCGGAGAGCGCGAGCGCGTAGAGGCTGCCGGAGAACAGGACGATGCCCACGAGCATGGCCCAGCCCGCGCCGTTCAGGAGCGAGGAGGGGCGCAGCAGGGCCAGCAGGCCCACCGCCAGCAGTCCGAGCGCGTGGTACATGTGGTAGCGCGCGCCGGTCTCGAAGATGACGAGGAGGTCCGGGGGGAGTCGGGCCTTGAGCGCATGAGCGCCGAAGGCACCCGCGGCCACGGACAGGAAAGCGTTCACCGCACCGAGCACCAGCCACCACCGCATCATCGAACGCCTTTCATCGAGAGTCCGTCTGGTGCACGCTACACCGCCGTTGATGGAGCGTCCTGGCCGACGTGAACTCCGGGCCACTCATACCCGCATGACATCCCTTACTTTCACTCCTTCTACCAAGCCCATCCCCTTCGAGCTGCGTCCGTCGTCCATCCAGGGCACGGGCGCCTTCGCCACCCGCCGCATCCGCAAGGGCGAGCGCATCATCGAGTACGTCGGTGAGCGCATCACCCAGGCGGACGCGGACCGTCGCTACGACGACGAGGGCATGGGTCGGCACCACACCTTCCTGTTCAACCTGGACCCCAAGACGGTGCTCGACGCGGGCACCCTCCACAACGAGGCGCGCTACATCAACCACTCGTGCGCGCCCAACTGCGAGGCGCTCATCGAGAAGAAGCGCATCTACATCTTCGCCCTGCGCGCGCTCGAGGTGGGTGAGGAGCTGGTCTACGACTACGCCTACGAGCGCACCGAGGACATGGGCGCGGACTCCGAGTCCCTCTATGTGTGCCGCTGTGGCGCGCCCGAGTGCCGGGGCACCATCCTGGCGCCGGAGAAGAAGGCCCCTGCCCGGAAGAAGCCCGTGAAGAAGAAGTCCGCGTCCAAGTCCCGCTCCGCGAAGAAGCCCGTGAAGGGCAAGAAGACCGCGACGAAGCCCGCCAAGAGCAAGAAGTCCACGGGCGGGCGCAAGCGTCTGGCGGGGTGAGGTGACGCGAAGGCCCGTGGAGAGGTTCCCGCGGGCCTAGTTGCTTTGCAGCCTGTCTGGAATGACTTCAGCGGCCCTCTCGGTATGTGATTCCCTCCAGTTCGCTGGAGGGGCCCTGGCGGTGTCAGAAAGCGCGAGGGGTGTGGATGGTCTGGTTGTGATGTGATTTCTCCGCCAGTCATTCCGTCGCAGGGGGCCCTCTGGTATCGAGCATGACAAGTCCTGGCAACGCCGAGGCGGCGTGGGCGTGACGGTGAAGGATCATTGAGTGTGAGGTTGGGGTGGAGTCGCGCGGTGAGCTGCAAGTGCCCCCTTCACTGGGGCGAAGTACAGTCACGGTGTGAACGACATTCTCTCCTTCCTGCTCACCGAGCCCCCCGAGCCCGCCACCCTCGACTCTGTCGAGACGTGGTGGCGCCGTCACGTGGAGATCGCGTCGCGCTTTCCGGATCCTGCGGACCTCGCGCTCGCGGGAGGCTTTCGCGCGGACCGACTCGGCTTCGCTTTTGCCTCCGGGTACCACGCCGCACATCGCTTCCTGTTCCCCATGCTCCCCGCCGACAAGCCCGTCGCGCTCTGCGCCACGGAGGCCATGGGTGGGCATCCGGCCGCCATCCAGACACGTCTTGCCCCGTCGGCCACGGGCTGGACGCTCACGGGGGAGAAGTCCTTCGTCACGCTGGGCTCGCGCGCGGAGGTTCTGCTCATCGTCGCCTCCGAGGGACAGGACGAGCAGGGCCGCAACCGGCTCCGGCTGGTGACCGTGGACGCCAGACGCGCGGGCATCAACGTCACCGAACTGCCCGAGCTTCCCTTCGTGCCGGAGGTCCCCCACGCGGAGCTCCGGCTCGAGGACGTGGCTGTGTCCTCGGATGAAGTCCTCCCGGGCGATGGCTACACGCGCTACCTCAAGCCCTTCCGTACCGTGGAGGACTGTCACGTCCAGCTCGCGCTCCTGGGTTGGCTTCTCCAGCTCGCTCGACGGAGTGGCTGGCCCGACTCCACCCGCGAGGAGCTGCTCTCGCTCGCCGTCATGATGCGCGGACTGGCCCAGGCGGACCCCGCTTCCGCCGCGACGCATGTGGCCCTCGGCGGCGCGCTGGCCCAGGTGAAGCGCGCGGTCGCCGAGAGCGAGCCGCTATGGGCCCAGGTCGATGCGCCCACCCGTGAGCGCTGGGAACGTGACCGCAAGCTGCTCGGTGTCGCGGGAAAGGTTCGGGCCAAGCGACTGGAGGCTGCGCGCGCGAAGCTCTCGGGCGCGGCGGCTGAACAAGGCGACTGAGCTCCGAAGTCACTCGTGCCGGAACATGGGGCGTCGCACCCTCGAAGCTCGCCCCTGAAAGACGAAGGGCCGTGCCCCTGTGCGGGACACGGCCCTGACACGCCTCACGGCGTGAACCCCGGTCTGCTCAGTACCGCCCGCCGCCCACGGCGGAGACGATGGCGGACAGGATGCGGTTCTCCACGCCCCACACGGCCTTGTTCATGCCCTTGAGGCCCGCGCCGCGCAGGTAGTCCGTGAAGTCGTGCAGCGCGGTGGAGCGCTGCATGCCCTGGCCCTCCGCCGCGTACAACAGCGGGGTGCCCGGCGCGCCCGTCAGGCCCAGGTCGGGACAGGCCTCGGACAGCTTCTTCGGATCAATCCCCGTCGCCGCCGACAGCATCGCCACCGTGAACTTGTGCACCGGCAGCTCGCGCGCGTTCGGCACCTTCTTCAGGACCTTCTCCCGGTCCTTCGGATCCGTCGCGAGCTGATCCAACGTCACCTTCGACATCGCGATGATCTGCTCGTTCGACACCTTCTTGCCGTCCAGGATGGCGCGGCCCAGCAGCGACGCCGGCGTGTCACCCTTGATGGAGACATCCGCCCCCGGCATCGTCTTCATCCGCTCCCAGATGGCCTGCACCGCCTTGCCCACCTCGGTGTCCGGCCCGCCACGCCACGCACCAGGCAGCGGCTGCGTCGCCGCGGCCGGCGCCGCGAGCTTCGCCTCGAAGGTGCTCAACTGCGCATGGCCCACCGCGTTGGTCCTCGCCGGGGCCACCGTCTGCTGCGCTTCCTTCTGCGGCTGGAGCGACGTGGAGGGGTTCGACGTGACGACGCGGGGGCGGTTGCGGATGGGATCCATGCTTGGGGGACTCTCCGAAATTCGACGAATCAGGAGGTTATCGCAGGATCTCGGTAAAGGTTGCCGCCCAGCGGAACTCCATCCGTACTCCGGGTGTGACGCGGCATGTCATGGGCTGATCCACAGGGCCTCGTCCCTCCGCCGCCGCGCCGCGCATTCCGCAGGACAACCGGCCCGTGAAGCCGTATTCGGGGCGCCATGAAGCGTTTCCCCGCCGAGTTCGCCGACCTCCTCACCGCCAAGGGCCGCCGCATCCTGGACGGGCGGGACACGTCGGTGTCGGGCGCGCTGCTGGACCCCGCGCGCCGCTTCGTCTCCCTCCAGGGCGTGGTGGACGCGACTCGCGCCGCCTCCTGTCGCGATGCGCTCGACACCGCGCTCAACGACACCCTGGTGCGCATGGAGGACCCCATCCCCTTCGACTCCATCTCCGGGATGACGATGAACTACATGGAGCTGCTGCCCAAGACGGTCCGCGTGCGCACCGCGCTCCTGGAGAACCGGCGCTCCCGCTCCTGGCGCGCGGCGGAAGCGGTGGGCCTCACCACCATGCTCCGCTCGGACACGTTCGCCGCCTTCGCCGCGTCCGTCAGCGGCCGGGTGCTGCGCCGCAAGTGGGGCATCCAGGTGCTGTGCTACGGGCCTGGCGACTACTCCGGCCCGCACAACGACCACCACCCCGAGGAAGTCGAAGCCCGCGACGGCTACGTGGACATGCACGTGAGCCTCACCATGCCCGGCGTGGACCACCAGTACCTCGTCTACGAGAAGGACGGGCACCTGTCGGAGATGACGCGCGTGAGCACCGTGGGCGGTATCACCGTGTACCGGCTGCCCTTCTGGCACTACACGACGCCGCTGCTGGCCCGGCGCGGCAAGGAGGACCAGTCCCGCCGGTGGGTGCTGCTGGGGACCTTCCTCGACGCCGCCCCCCAGGCCCGGCCGTCCTCCACCGTCCCTCCGCCGGGGACGGGGGCCCGACTGCCTGCTCGGGGGACGTGATTCGGACGTGGCGGGACGCCCGCCAGCGGTTAGCTTCGGGCCCACATGAGCCCCACCGACACCGATGCCCTGGCCGATGACCTGCTCGCGTACATCGATGCCTCGCCCACGCCGTACCACGCGGTGCGCGAGACGGCCCGCCGCCTGGAGCAGGCCGGCTACCGCGCCCTGGACGAGCGCGAGTCCTGGACGCTGAAGCCCGGTGAGCGCGTCTACGTCACCCGGGGCGACACCAGCATCGCCGCCTTCCACCTCGGCACCGCGCCGGTGGACCGGGCGGGCTTCCGGCTGGTCGGCTCCCACACCGACTCGCCCAACCTGCGGCTCAAGCCCAACGCCCAAGTCACGAAGAACGGCTACCAGCAGCTCGGCGTCGAAATCTACGGTGGGGTGCTGCTCCACACCTGGACGGACCGGGACCTGTCCCTCGCCGGCCGCGTGGTGCTGCTCGAGGGCGGCAAGCCCCGGGGCCACCTGGTGGACTTCCGCAAGCCGCTGTTGCGCGTGCCCAACCTGGCCATCCACCTCAACCGGGGGGTGAACACGGAGGGCCTCAAGCTCAACCCGCAGGAGCAGATGGTGCCCGTGCTGGGCCTGGAGAGCGCGGGCGCCTTTGACTTGCGCGCCCTGCTGGTGAAGGAGCTGGCGAAGGGCGGCGTGAAGGCGGAGGCCGCGGACATCCTCGGCTACGACTTGTGCCTCTACGACTTGCAGCCGTCCACGCGCTCGGGCGTGCACGAGGAGTTCCTCCATGCGCCGCGCCTGGACAACCTCGCGAGCTGTCATTCGAGCCTGACGGCGCTGCTCACCGGCCCCGCCTCGCGCGAGGCCACCAGCGGCGTCATCCTGTTCGACCACGAGGAGGTGGGCAGCCGCAGCGCGCAGGGCGCCGCGTCCCCCTTCCTGCGCACGCTCCTGGAGCGCCTCACGCTCAGCCTCTCCGACGGAAAGCCGGACGCGTTCCACCGCGCCATGGCCCAGTCGTTCCTGGTCAGCGCGGACATGGCGCACGCGGTGCACCCCAACTACGCGTCGCTGCACGAGCCCAAGCACCAGCCGCAGATGGGCGCCGGGCCCGTCATCAAGTCGAACGTGAATCAGTCCTATGCCACTGACGGCGAGTCCTGGGCGTACTTCGCCGCGCTGTGTCGCGAGGCGGGGGTGACGCCGCAGCACTTCGTCACGCGCACGGACCTGGGATGCGGCAGCACCATCGGCCCGATTACGGCGGGACAGCTCGGCATCCGCACCGTGGACGTGGGCAACCCCATGCTGTCCATGCACTCCATCCGCGAGATGGCGTGCGCGTCCGACGTGGCGGCGATGGTGGCCGTGCTGCGTCGTCTCTTCGCGTGAGCGGGGCTGTCAAAAGCCGGCCGGGGAAATGATAGACCTTCGCGTGTGACTTGGCCGCGCGCGGGAGGTCCCTGGTGGTGTGAGGCGCCCTGGAAGCGGGTTCTCCCCCGCCAGGGCGCACCGCTCGGCCTCTCCCTTCCCGGGGGCAGGGTGGAGCGCTCCCGGCGCTATCTCGCGCGGGTCTTCCGCTGGCTCTCCCAGCCACGCACCGTGCTGCACGTGGGACTCGCCGGCTCACACCGCTGCATCGTCAGCGAGGATGACGAGGGCCGGCGCTATCTCCAGTTCGGCTGGGACAGCGCCTACCAGAGCGTCATGGGGCAGGGCTTCCCGCTGCGCCTGGAGCTCGAATACACGCAGGGCATGATTGGCGGCGTGGCCTTCGTGGCCAATCCCCAGCGCATCCTGATGATTGGCGTGGGGGGAGGCTCGCTGCCCATGTTCCTGCGCGCCGCGCTGCCCCAGACGCACATCGACGCGGTGGACTCCGACGCGGAGGTGCTGCAGGTCGCCCGGCGTTACTTCGGCTTCCGTGAGGACGCCCTCTTGCACGCGCACGTGGCCGATGGGCGCCGCTTCATCGAGACACCCGGGCCCGCCTATGACGTCATCCTCCTGGATGCCTATGGCCCTCGGGGCATGCCCAAGTCGCTGGCGACGTGGGAGTTCCTCCAGGCGGCGAGGGCGCGACTCGCTCCGGAGGGCGTGGTGGTGAGCAACGTGCACCGCTCTCCCAATCCGCTGTACCCGGCGATGCTCCAGACGTGGCGGGCGAGCTTCGTGCAGCTCTATGCGTTCGACTCGCAGACGACGGCCAACCGCGTCTTCGTGGGGCTCACCTCCGCGCAGCGGGTGTCGCGTGGCGCGCTCAAGGCCCGCGCCGCTCGGCTGGCCCGGGCCGCGCGCTTCAACCTGCGCGCGCTGATGTCCCGTAGGTTCGAGGACCGCGAGGTCCGCCGGGCCTCCCTGGAAGGACACGCGCTCCCAAAGCTGGACCTCGTGCTGCACGACGAGGACTGATTTCGCCGCCGCCTGAGGTCAGGACAGCGCGCGCGTGAGGCGCTGCTCGCGGGCCTCGCTCAGCGTGCCGACGTCCAGAAGGGCCGCCACCTTCTCCTGAGCGGAGAGCGGCTCCGCGCTACCTCCCAGCAGCTTGCGTCGCGCGCCCTCCAGGGCCGCGGGCGTGGAGGTGCTCTCGGCGAGCCCCGGCTGTGACTCCAGCAGCGCCAGGTGCAGTGCGTGCGTCTTGGCGTCGGTGAGCACCCGCTCCACCGCGTCCGACACGGGCTCCACCGCGTGCTCCTCGGTGATGGACTGCGCGCGCTCCAGCACCTCGGGCGGCTCCGTCTCCTCAGGGAGGAGGAACAGCCCCCGGCGCGCGGCCCACTGCCCCAGCGAGGAGCGCGCCGTCAGCACCGTCAGGGGCACCGAGAGCAGCAGGCCCGCGACCACCGGAATCAGCCACGCCACCATCGCCGCATTCACGAGGGCCGCCGCCGCGACGAGCCCCACGCCCGCCGCCATGTGCGCCGCGTGGCGCCGCGCCCCTTCCGCCCAGGGCAGGTCCGCGTCCTCGCGCTGCTGGCTGGACCAGTTCACCCGGTAGCCCAGAATCGTCCCGAAGACGAAGTGCGACTGGAACAGCATCATCACCGGCGCCAGCAGCGAGGCCAGCACGCTCTCCAGGAGCACGCTGAGCGTCAGCCGCACGCGGCCGCCCATCTTCGCCGCCTCGCCCGGGCGCACCAGCGCGAGCGTCAGGCCCAGCAGCTTGGGCGTCAGCAGCATCCCCATGGACACCGCGAACAGGCGCAGCGAACCCGGCGCATCGAACGCGAGGCTCGCCGTGTCCAGCGAGTGCACGTCCAGGAAGAACCGGTCATGCAGCGCCGCCACCAGGCCCGACAACAGGAACAAGAGCCACAGCGGCGAGGCGACATAGGACATCACGCCCATCAGGAAGTGGCCCCGGCTGAACGGATGCAGGCCTCCCGCCATGACGAGGCTCAGGTGCTGCAAGTTGCCCTGGCACCAGCGCCTGTCCCGCTGCGCATACGCGAGCAGGTTCGGCGGAGGCTGCTCGTAGCTGCCTCCCAGCTCCGGCACCAGCCACACCGTGTAGCCCGCGCGCCGCATCAGCGCCGCCTCGACGAAGTCGTGGCTGAGGATGTGTCCGCCGAAGGGCTGCTTGCCCGGCAGCACCGGCAGGCCACAGTGGTTGATGAACGCCTCCGTGCGGATGATGGCGTTGTGGCCCCAGTAGTTGGACTCGCCCAACTGCCATGCCGCCGCGCCCGCGGCGACAATGGGCCCGTACACCCGGCCCGCGAACTGCTGCAGCCGCGCGAAGAGCGTGGTGCGGCCCACGTTCAGCGGCGGCGCCTGGAGGATGCCCGCGCGCGGGTTGAGCTCCATCAGCCGCGCCATCGTCACCAGCGTGCGGCCGTCCATCAGGCTGTCGGCGTCCAGCACCACCGTGAAGTCGTAGCGGCGTCCCCACCGCTCGCAGAAGTCGCCGAGGTTGCCCGCCTTCTTCCCCGTGTTGTCCGTGCGCCGCCGGTAGAAGATGCGTCCCTGGCCGCCCACCCGGCGACACAAGTCGGACCACGCCAGCTCCTCCGCCACCCACGCCTCCGCGCGCGTGGAGTCGCTCAGCACGTAGAAGTCGAAGGCGTCCAGGTGTCCGGTGGCCGCGACGGACTCGTACGTCGCCTGCACGTTGGCGAAGACGGAGGCCGGGTCCTCGTTGTGGATGGGCATCACCACCGACGTGCGCGACGCCAGCGGTACGGCCTCCTCGTCCACCGAGGGGTAGCGCAGCCCGGGGAGCCTGGGGCCGAGGGCGAGCTGGAGGAAGCCCGCGATGGCCGTCCAGAAGGACAGCGCAATCCACCCGAAGCACAGCGCGAAGAGGAACACCAACACCACTTCCGGAGCCGACGTGCCTTGCGCGCTCAGCAGGCGGTGCATCTCCAGCGTCCCCACGACGGTGGTGACGGCCGCCAGGCCCAGGACTCCAGCGCGCCGGAAGCCGGCGCTCTCGGGCGAAAACGAGTGGGCTTCCATCGCGAGGCTCCGGAGCACCCCCGCTCAGCGGGAGATGGAGACGTCCGGCGACGCCCCGCGCCACCAGCGGCGCAGCAGCTCACCGAACGGCCACAGCACGAGCTGCTGCTCGGGCATCACCGCGCTGACCTGCGCGGGCGCCGGCACCGGCACCGCCGCACGCACCGCGCGCACGAAGTCCTCCGGCGCCGCGGGCCGCGTGAGCAGCCGCGCACCCCGGCTCGCGCCGTCGCACAGCACGAAGGCCGCGCGGCCTCGCGCCAGCAGGCCCGGACCCGCGTGCTCCAGGCCCAGCACGCTCGAAAGCCACGTCTCCATGCGCGCGCGGGCCAGCGCCACCGCCGCCTGCGGCTGGCCCCCATGGGCGCTGTAGCCGTCCAGCACCCACGCCGCCAGCGCGGACAAGTCAGTCTCGTCGCTGAAGCCGAAGCCGCGGAAGAAGGTGTCGAGCGCCGCGCGAGAACGCGGGACTGCCCACACGGTGGACGGGACGGAGGGGCAGGCAGTCAGCGTCGTCACGGAATCCACAGGTAGCTCCAGGTCTCGGTGAGGGTCTCCGAGCCGCGCTTCAGGAACGCGCGCAACTCGGTAGGGACTGCAGGGGAGGCGGGGTGCAGCTCGAAGGTGGCGCGCCAGCCGCCCGAGGGCGTGTGGCGGGCGGCGATGGGGCGCAGGACCTTGCCCGAGGCGGCGCTGACGACGAGCTCCACGGGCGTGTCGCTCTCCTTCATGTCCGGCACGGGCGAGAAGTCGATGACGAAGCGGCGCATGGGGCGCGCGTCCTTCAGCCGGGCGCCCTTCCAGGAATCTCCCGCGTCCAGGCGGGTGCTGACGACGGTGGCGCCCGTCACGGGCCACGGCGAGCGCGAGCCCCAGTGCAGCTTGTAGGCGACGCGAATCGAGTCCCCCGCCGCCAGCGGCTTCTGGGGCACCCAGAAGGCGACGATGTTGTCGTTCGTCTCGTCCGGCGTCGGCAGCTCCACCAGCCGCACCACGCCCGGACCCCACTCGCCCACCGGCTCCACCCACGCGCTGGGGCGGCGCTCGTAGTGTGCCTCCAGGTCCTCGTAGTGGTTGAAGGCCGTGTCGCGCTGCAGGACGCCGAAGGCGCGCGGGCTGTCCATCTGGAAGCTGGAGACGTTGATGCGCTCGGGGTTCTGCAGGGGCCTCCAGAGCTGCTCGCCCGTGCGCGTCCAGACGAAGAGGCCGTCCGAGTCGTGCACCTCCGGCCGGAAGTCGTCGTAGTCGCCCCTGTCATTCTCCCCGAAGAGGTACATGCTCGTCAGCGGCGCCACGCCCAACTGCTCCACGGCCTTGCGCGCGAAGACGGTGGCCTCCACCTCCATCACCGTGTTCGCCCCGGGGATGACGGTGAAGCGATACGCGCCGGTGACGCTGGGGCTGTCCATCAGCGCGTGCACGACGACGCGGTCCGCGCCGGGCGCCGGCTTCTCCAGCCACAGCTCACGGAAGGCGGGGAACTCCTCGGCGCGCGACGTCGCCGTGTCGATGGCGAGCCCGCGCGCGGACAGGCCATACAGGTTGCCCTGGCCCAGCGCCCGGAAGTAGCTGGCGCCCAGGAACACCACCAGCTCGTCGAAGATGTCCGCGCGGTTCAGCGGATGCGACAGCCGCATGCCCGCGTAGCCGTCCGCCTTCTTCAGCGGGCCGGGCTTCACCAGCGGGCCGTAGGTGAACAGCTCCGGCGAGAAGCGCAGCGGCGAGGACTTGCCGCCGGACACCTCATTCATCGCCACCGGGAACTGGAAGAAGAAGCCGGGGTGGAAGAACTGCGCCTGGAAGGGCAGCCCCGCCTCGCGCCACTGCGCCTTCTCCGGACGGAAGCGGATGTCCCGGTACGCGTCGTAGTCCAGCGCCCGGTAGGACTCCGGCAGCGTCGACACCGGCTCCACATACGCCCGCGCCGCCTTCGCCCGCGCCCGCTCCACCACCGTGGCCGCCGTGAAGGCCTCGACGCCGCGCGACTGTGACGTGGACGACGAAGCGGAGGGCGCCGCCGCGCACGCGGTACCGGCCGTGGCCACCAGCGCCACGCCCAGCCCCAGCACGCACCCCGCGAGCGTCCCACCGAGCTTGTTCCTGTCCGCCGTCACGCCAGATGTCTCCCAGTCAGCTGATGTGCCGAGCGGACCCGAAGACCTCCGGACCGCGCTCGACTCCGCCACCCCGCAAAGGCCTTCCACGGTGCGGCGCGTCAGCCCTGAGCAACACGCGTACCAGCCCATGACGCGGTCGTTCGTCCCTGGAATTTCTTCAGGAATCGCGAGCGCTTACTCGGGGAATTTAGTTTGAGGTCAATGAAGCTGCGGGCTTGCGTGCCT
The DNA here is from genome assembly GCF_013372595.1 of Myxococcus sp. AM011. Taxonomy (NCBI): domain Bacteria; kingdom Pseudomonadati; phylum Myxococcota; class Myxococcia; order Myxococcales; family Myxococcaceae; genus Myxococcus; species Myxococcus sp. AM011. The sequence goes on along the minus strand of NZ_JABXEM010000031.1, from coordinate 46,091 downwards.
GGCGTGTGACGCGGCCTGGGAAAGGCCGTGGACCCGCTGGGGAATTGAAGGACAGCCGGCGCGTGAGCCTGTCCGATTCTTCCCCAGGTGGACCATGACCCGGATCAGGCCCGGGCCAGTCGTTCCTGCACCAACGACAGCAGCTCCCGGCCCGCGAAGGGCTTTTCGAGGTGGGGGCTGGTGACGGTTTCGAGGAAGGCGCGGGCCTGGGGGGTCACCGCACCGCCGGTGAGGAAGACGACGCGGCGGGCCTGGTCCGGGTAGCGCTTCATCAGCGTGGAGTAGAAGTCCATGCCGCTCATGCCCGGCATCATCAAGTCGCAGAAGACGACGTCGTAGTGCTCGCCGGCTTCGATTCGCTCCAGGGCGTCCTGCGCGCGTGTGGCGAGCGTGACGTCGTGGTGGGGGCGCAGCGTGCGGCCCAGGGCGGTGCAGACCAGGGGCTCGTCGTCCACCACGAGCAGCCGGCCGCGCTTCTCCGCGGAGGGCACGTCGAGCGGCCGGGGCAGGACGACTTCGCGCGGACGCTCGGCGGCGGGCAGCAGCACCTGGAAGGTGGAGCCCCGGTTGGGGGAGCTGCGGACGCGAATCTCACCGCCGAGCGCCGTCACCAGGTTGTGGCAGATGGACAGTCCCAGGCCCGTGCCCACGCCGGGGGCCTTGGTGGTGAAGAAGGGGTCGAACAAGCGGGGCAGGTGCTCCGCGGCGATGCCCACGCCCGTGTCGGAGACCTCCACCATGACGCGGCCACCGTCGCCCATGCGCGTGGAGACGCGAATCTCGTGGCGGTCCGGCGAGCCCTCGGGGATGGCCTGCGCGGCGTTGACGAGCAGGTTGAGGAACACCTGGCCCAGCCGCGACTCGTTGGCGCGCACGGGCGTGACATCTTCAAAGAACTTCACCAGCCGGGCGCGGTGGCGGATTTCGGTGGTGGCCAGGTTCAGCGTGGAGTCGAGCACCCGGCGCACGTCGACGACGGCGTCCTCGAGCGAGTCCACCCGGCTGAAGGTCTTCAAGTCGCGGACGATGGTGCGCACGCGCTCGGCGCCCTGCTGGGCCTCGGCGAGCGCGGACTGCGCATCCGCCAGGGCCTCCGCCAGCGTCGGGTCCACGCCGGAGACGGGCAGGTTGGTCAGCTCCTCCCGGGCGAAGGCGAGGTTGGCGGTGAGGTAGGCCAGGGGGTTGTTGATTTCATGCGCCACGCCCGCGGCGAGCGTGCCCACGGAGGCCATGCGCTCGGCGAGCATCAGCCGCGCCTGCATCTGGTGTCGCTCCGTCAAATCATGCGCGACGGAGACGATGGAGTCCTCGCCGTCGAAGTGCAGCGGGAAGGTGGTGGACTCCACGTGGAGGATGCCGCCGTCGCGCCGCACCATGCGCCGTTCTTGAAGCGCGTTGCGGCCGGTGCGCAGGGCCTCGTGCATGCGCGCGTCCGCCGAGGCCAGGTCCTCGGGGGGAATCATGTCGGAGATGTGCTTGCCGATGAGCTCGCGCACGTCCGAGTAGCCCAGCGCGCGGGCGACCTTCAGGTTGGCGTAGCGCACGCGCGCATCGCGGTCGAAGACGGCCACCAGGTCCGGCAGGCTCTCGATGAGGGTGCGGAAGCTCACCTCGGAGCGGCGCACCTCCTCCTCCGCCTGCTTCAGCGGGGTGATGTCCGGGAAGAAGGAGATGACGTGCGGCTCGCCCGCATAGGGCACCAGCCCCATGAACAAGAGCGTGTGACGCTGCTCGCCCTCGCGGGTGTGGTACTGCGCGTCCACGCCCCGCACGGAGCCGTGCTGGCGCAACCGCTCCATCACCTGCGAGCGTTCGAACGGTCGCTCCCACAGCCGCAGCTCGAGGGTGGTCTTCCCCAGCATCTCCTCGCGCGAGTAGCCGAACGCCCGGAAGTAGGCGTCATTGGCCGCGACGACGCGGCCCTCTCCCAGCGTGGTGATGGACGTGGGCACGGGGCTGACGGCCAGCATGGTGTCCCGCAGCTCGTCGCCGGACGGCACGGCTGTACGGGACTCGCGGCGCAGATAGCGGCGCTCGGCCATGTCCAGCCGCAGCCGCAGCTCCTCCTGCTCCATGGGCCAGGCGAGGACTTCGTCCGCTCCGTCCTCCAGCGCGGGTCCCAGCAGGTGCAGCCCGTCGCGTCGTCCCACCAGCAACACCACCGCCGAGGGGCCGCCCGGCAGGCTGCGCAGGGCCCGCACGAGGGGCATGCGAGAGCTCGGCTCGCGCGCATCCAGCACCACGAGGGGACAGGGCTCGGCGCGCCAGGCCGCCGGAACGTCCACGTCGCGCGCGACATGGACCACCGTGTTCCCCCTGGCTTCCAGCAGGGTTTCCAGTGGCGACAGGTCCGCCCCTCCCTGAGCGACTATCAGGACCCGCATGGGACTCCTTGCATGCAAACGACCATCGTTGCACGAGCCCTCGTGTTGTAAAAGTGTGCTGAGGCGCTAGTTTCCCGGGGCAAGCAAAGCCGCGTGGAACGCGGGCTGTTAGTGTGGTTCCGGGCCGGTGCGGACCGGCGGATTCGGAGGGGGGAACGCCATGGAGCGTCGGGGCTCGAAGGACGCGGAGGTGGGGCTTCGCAAGGCGCCCTACGTGCCAGTGCAGGTGCCTCGGCGCAATTTCGAGGGGCTGTTCGTCCATGCGCTGAAACCCTCCGGCGCGTTCGCCCAGTCGCTGCGGGACATCGGCTACGACACCGAGGCGTCACAGGAGTCCTACCCCCTCAACGTGTGGCGCGCGGCGCTGGGTGTGGCGCGGCGCTTCGCGTGCGCGGGACAACCCGCTGAGGAGGCCAACCGGGCGCTGGGACACCACTACGTGGAGGGCTTCGCGCAGACGCTGGTGGGGCGCATCTTCGCGACCGCGGCGCCACTGTTGGGTACCGAGCGTTGTCTGACGCGGCTGCCCACGTACCTCAAGGCGGGACGCGACGACATGCAGATGGTCCTGGAGCCGGTGCAGGAGCGCGAGTGGTGCGTGCGGGTGATGGACGGAGACCCGCTGCCGGACTTCGTGGCGGGCGTGGTGGAGGGCGTGCTGCGGCGCACCCGGGTGGAGCCTCGGGTGGAGGTGCTGGAGCGGCAGCCGTCCGGCTACGCGCTGCGCGTGCGCTGGGACGAGGCGTGAGCCGAAGCGTCGGTTTCAGTTGAGGTAGCGCTTGGGCAGCGCGGCCGAGGGCCGGGCGATGCGGGAGGCCTCCGGACGGATTTGCAGCCAGCGGCCGATGACGTCCAGGAGCCCGTCGAACGTATCGCGCAGGGCCCAGGCCCGGTCGTCGGAGTCGGGCAGGTCCACGCAGCGGGTGAGGCCGTCACGCAGCGCGCGCTGGGCGCCGGGGAATGCGTGGCACGTGTCGATGAGGCGCTCGGCGGTGCGGGCGTAGAGGCGGTAGCAGCCGTCCACGTCGCCCCGGTTGTAGGCGGGAGCGCCCGCGTTGATGGCGTGGCCGAGCGTGGTGGCGATGGACTCCAGCGTCTCCGTCGTCGCGCCCTCCAGCAGGCTCAGCGGGTGCTGCGGCACCTGACGCACGCGGCCCGCCCTGCGACGCGGCGCCTCCAGCGCGGACAGCGGCGAGGCGGCCGAGCCCCGCAGCAGCGGCGCGATGTAGCGCGTGGGGATGACGAGCCCCAGCGAGCGGCCGTTGGCCAGCGCCGCGGTGGCCACGCCCACCACCGCGCCGCTCGTGTCCAGCACGGGGCCACCGGAGGATTCCTCCGGAAGCGTGCGCGTCAATTCCAGCAGGGTGAGCCAGTCGCCGAGCACTTGCACCGCCCGCACCTGCTGGGAGCGGACCTCCGGTGCGGGGCCGGCGCCGGCTCGGAGGACGTAGACGGTGTCTCCCTCGGCGGGCAGGGGTGCGGGCGTGAGCCCCAGGGGTGGAGCCAGGTCCGTCACGGGCAACCGGAGGATGGCCAGGTCACGGCGGTCATCCATGGCGGCCACCTGGGCCACCTCCGCTCGCGTTCCATCCGCCATCACCGCGTGGATGAGCCGCGCGCCGGCGACGGCATGCAGGCTGGTGACGAGGTGTCCTTGTCCGGTGGCGACGAAGGCGGAGGCGGTGTGGCCGTCGATTTCCAGGAGCACCAGCGAGGGCGAGGCGTGGACCAGCGCGTCACGGGGGGGAGACCTGTCGATTCCCTCGGCCATGGGCAGCTCCTGCATCGCGGGGCATCTGGGCACCTGGGCCGGGCGCCGCCCCCGCGCGCTCATTGTACCCCAGTTGTAGCAAGCCGCTCGCCCTTCACCCAACCAGGGGGGGCATTCCAGGGCCCGTTGGTTCACTTGTCTGTGGCGTTGAAGTGTCAGGTCGTTAAACCTCCGACCCGAAATGCACAAGACCCACCTCGTAGGCGCGCGCACGCACAACCTGAAGGACCTCTCCGTGGACCTGGCGGAAGGGGAGCTGGTCTGCATCACCGGTGTGTCCGGGGCGGGCAAGTCCAGCCTGGCGCTCGACACGCTGTACGCCGAGGGGCAGCGGCGCTTCGTGGAGAGCTTCAGCCCGTATGCCCGGCAGTTTCTTGAGCGGCTGGAGCGGCCGCCCATGGACGCGCTGGAGCCGGTGGCCGCGGGCGTGGCGGTGGACCGGCGCGCGCCGGTGAAGAGCTCGCGCTCCACGGTGGCGACGCTGGCGGACGTGGAGCCGTACCTGTCCGCGCTCTTCACGCGCGAGGCGATGCCGGTGTGCCCCACGTGTGGCGTGGAGGCGGTGCGCACGGATGCGCGCGTCGCGGCGGCGGCGCTCCTGCGTGACTCGCCGGATGCCCAGGCCCTCATCGCCTTTCCGCTGCGCATCGCCGACACGGCCGCGTTCCTGGACGTGCGCGCGCGGCTGCTGAAGGACGGCCATCACCGGCTGGTGGTGCAGGGCGAGGTGCGGGAGCTGGAGTCACTCAAGCCGTCGGAGGCGACGGACTCGGCGGGCGTGGCGCGGGTGCTGGTGGACCGGGTGAAGCTGTCGGCGTCGCAGTTGTCGCGCGTGACGCAGGCGATGGAGGACGCGTGGGCGCGCTCGGAGGGCGAGGCGGTGGTGCTGGTGGCCGGCGCCGAGCCGAAGCGGGTGCGCCGGGGGCTGGTGTGTCCGAAGTGCGCGCGGGAGTTCGAGGCCGCGCGACCGGGCCTGTTCAGCTACCAGTCGCCGGTGGGCGCGTGCGCGGCGTGTCGGGGTTTCGGGCGCACCATCGGCATCGACTGGGACAAGGTGATTCCCAACCCGGCGCTGAGTCTGTCGGAGGGGGCCATCCGCCCCTGGTCCGGCGCGTCGACGGAGTGGGAGCGGGGCATGCTCCAGCGTTGGTGTCGCGCGAAGGGCATTCCCATGGACGCGCCCTGGAGAACGCTGACGCCGGCGCAGCAGGAGTCCGTGCTGCAGGGCGCGGGGGACTACGACGAGGGCCGGGCGTACCCGGGCGTGCGCGCGTGGTTCCGGTGGATGGAGGGCCGCACGTACAAGATGCACGTGCGCGTGCTCCTGGCGCGCTACCGCGCGTATTCGCTGTGCGCGAGCTGTGGTGGCGCGCGGCTCAACGAGCAGGCGCGTGCGTACCGCGTGGGCGGGTTGGACCTGCCGGGCTGGCACGGGCTGGAGCTGACGGAGGCGGTGACCCGACTGGAGGCGCTGCGCACGACGACGGGGCAGGGGGAGCTGGCGCGGCGCGAGCTGTCCGGACGCCTGAGCTACTTGAAGCGCGTGGGGCTGGGCTACCTGACGTTGGACCGGCAGGCGCGCACGTTGTCCGGAGGCGAGGCGCAGCGCGTGTCGCTGACGGCGGCGCTCGGGACTTCGCTCACCGGCTCGCTGTTCGTCCTGGACGAGCCCACCGTGGGCCTGCATCCCGGGGACGTGCCGCCCTTGACGGAGGCCATCGCGGAGCTGGCGGAGCGGGGCAACATCGCGCTCGTGATTGAACATGACCCGCTGGTCATCCGCTCCGCGCACCGTGTGTTGGAGCTGGGCCCTGGCGCGGGCCGCGAGGGTGGACGGCTGTGTTTCGATGGCACGCCGGAGGCGCTCGCGAAGCGCAAGGATTTGCCCACCGGACGACTGCTCGCGGGGACTGGCGAGTCGTCGAGGACGCCGCGCGCGAAGACGGGCTCCATCGAGGTGCGAGGCGCGCGGGAGCACAACCTGAAGGCGCTGTCGGTGAGCGTACCCTTGGGCGTGTTGTGCGCGGTGACGGGCCCGAGCGGCTCCGGCAAGAGCACGCTGGTGGACGAGGTGCTCTACCGGCACCTGGCGCGGCGGCTGGGCGTGAAGGACGTGGAGGCTCCGGGCGCGGTGGACGCGCTGGAGGGCGCCGAGGCTGTGAAGTCCATCACCTTCGTGGACCAGTCTCCGTTGGGGCGCACGTCGCGCGGCAACGCGGCCACGTACACCAAGGCGTGGGACAGGCTGCGCGAGCGCTTCGCCGCGGAGCCCGACGCGCAGGTGCGAGGACTGACGCCGGCCCACTTCTCCTTCAACGTGGACAAGGGGCGCTGCGAGGCGTGCTCGGGCGAGGGCTACGAGACGGTGGAGATGCAGTTCCTCGCGGACGTGGCCCTGCTGTGCGCGGTGTGCCGGGGCCGGCGCTTCAAGGAAGAGGTGCTCGCCGTCCGCCACCAGGGCTTCAGCGTGGCACAGGTGCTGGAGATGACGGTGTCGGAGGTGCTCCAGCACTTCGGAAGCGACACGGCCCTCCATCGCGCGCTGGGGCCGGTGGCGCGGCTGGGCCTGGGCTATCTGCCCCTGGGACAGCCGTTGTCCACGCTGTCGGGCGGCGAGGCGCAGCGGCTGAAGCTGGCGCGCGCGCTGGCCTCCGAGTCGAAGGGCTCGCTGTTCCTCATCGACGAGCCGAGCGCGGGCCTCCACGCGGAGGACGTCCGTCACGTCATCGACGCGCTGCACGCGCTGGTGGACCGAGGAGCCAGCGTCATCGTCGTGGACCACGACGTGTCGGTGATGAAGGCGTCGGACTGGGTCATCGACCTGGGGCCGGTGGGCGGCAAGGACGGTGGCCGGCTGGTGGCGGAGGGCACACCCGCGGACGTGGCGCGGGGCAAGGGCGCGACGGCGGAGGCGCTGCGAGGCGAGCGCAAGCCGCTGGGCCGCGCGGTGAAGCTGCGCAAGCCGGGCAAGGAGGCCGCTCCGGCAATCGAAGTGGAGCACGCGCGCGAGCACAACCTCCAGGACGTGTCGTGCAAGATTCCGCTCGGGAAGATGACCGTCGTCACCGGGCCGAGTGGCTCGGGCAAGAGCTCGCTGGCCTTCGACGTGGTGTTCGCGGAGGGACAGCGGCGCTTCCTGGAGACGCTCAGTCCGTATGCGCGGCAGTTCCTTCCCACCATGCCCCGGCCGGACGTGGAGCGCGTCAGCTCCATTCCGCCCACGGTGGCGCTGGAGCAGCGCACCTCGCGCGCGGGTGGCACCAGCACGGTGGCCACCGTCACCGAGGTGGCCCACTACCTGCGCCTGCTGTTCGCCAAGCTGGGCGAGCCGCACTGCCCCAAGGACGACACGCCCATCACCTCCCTCTCCCCGGAGCTGCTCTTCGCGCAGCTCACCGCGATGAAGGGGGACGGGACGGTGCTGGCGCCCGCGGTGCGCTCGCGCAAGGGCACGTACCTGGATGTCTTCACGGCCGCCGCGCGCGGGGGCATCACCACGGCCATCGTCGACGGGGAGCTTGCGTCCACGGATGACCCGCCGCGCCTGGCGAAGACGCGCGAGCACGACATCGACCTCGTCATGTACGAGGGCAAGCTCTCCAAGCTGCCGCGCGACGTGTTCGACAAGGCGCTGGGCTGGGGGCAGGGCGCGCTGAAGCTGCGCGCGTCGAAGGGCGAGACGCTGCTGTCCACCGAGCGCACCTGCCCGAAGTGCGGCACCGCCGTGCCGGAGTTGGACCCTCGCTGGTTCTCCTTCAACACGAAGCAGGGCCGCTGCGACTCGTGCGAGGGCACGGGCGTGCAGGGCGGGCCGGCGGCGCAGGCCGAGGGCGAGACGGCGCCGTGCCGCGCGTGCGGTGGCAGCCGGTTGGACCCGGTGCCTCGCGGCGTGCGGCTGGAAGGGGCGCGCTACCACGAGGTGGTGAAGCAGTCCGTGGCGTCCGCGCTGGAACGCGTGAAGGGCTGGAAGTTCAAGGGCGACCGCGCGCTGTTGGGCGAGCCGTCCCGGCAAGAGCTCTTGCGGCGCATGGAGTTCCTGGAGCGCGTGGGCCTGGGCTACCTGTCCCTGGACCGCAACGCGGCCACGCTGTCGGGCGGAGAGATGCAGCGCCTGCGGTTGTCGGCGCAGCTCGGCGCGGGCCTGACCGGGGCGATGTACGTGCTGGATGAGCCCACCATCGGCCTGCATCCGCGCGACACCCACCGCCTGCTCGACAACCTGCGCGCGCTGGTGAACACGGGTTCCACGGTGCTGGTGGTGGAGCACGACTCGGACACCATCCGCGCCGCGGACCACCTGCTCGACCTGGGGCCCACCGGTGGACGGGGTGGCGGACGCATCCTCGCGGAGGGACCTCCGGACGTGGTGCTGCAGAGCGACTCCCCCACGGCGCGGGCGCTGCGTGAGGCGCAGGTGCGGCCTCCCTCCGGACGTGGAGAACCGAAGCATTGGTTGGAGCTGAAGGGCGCGCGCGCCAACAACCTGAAGCGCGTGGACCTGCGGCTGCCCCTGGGCCGGCTCAACGTCGTCAGCGGCGTGTCGGGCTCCGGCAAGAGCACGCTGATTCGCCAGGTCCTGTACCCGGCGCTGCGCGAGGCGCTGGAGCTGGTGTCCTCGAAGCCGGGGCCCTTCGAGTCGCTGAAGGGCGTGGACCCGGTGAAGCGGGTGATGTCGGTGGACCAGTCGCCCATCGGTCGCACGCCGCGCTCGGTGCCGGCGACGTTCCTGGGCATCTGGGACGAGCTGCGGCGGGCCTTCGCCGCGACGCCCGAGGCCAAGATTCGGGGCTTCTCGGCCGCGCGCTTCTCCTTCAACACCGCCGCGGGTGGCCGGTGCACCGCGTGCGAGGGACAGGGCTCCATCTCCCACGAGATGTCCTTCCTCCCGGACGTGGTGACGCCGTGCGAGGCCTGCGGCGGGGCGCGCTTCGACGCGGCCACGCTGGAGATTCGCTACCACGGCCTGTCCGTCGGCGACGTGCTGCGGCTGTCCGCCGACGAGGCGAAGGATGTGTTCCGCTCCATCCCCAAGGTGGCTGCGCCGCTGCAATGCCTGTCGGACCTGGGCGTGGGCTACCTCCAGTTGGGGCAGGGCTCCAACACCTTGTCGGGCGGTGAGGCGCAGCGACTGAAGCTGGCCTCCGAGCTGACGGCCTCCGCGCGGCACGAGCCCACGCTGTATGTGCTCGACGAGCCGACGACGGGCCTGCACCTGGGCGACGTGGAGAAGCTCATCACCTTCCTGGGCCGGCTGGTGGACCGGGGCGACACGCTGGTGGTCATCGAGCACCACCCATCCGTCATCGGCGCGGCGGACCACGTCGTGGAGCTGGGTCCGGAGGGTGGTGACGAGGGTGGACTCATCGTCGCGGAGGGCACGCCTCGCGAGGTGGCGAAGCAGAAGACGGCCACCGGGCGGGTGCTCAAGTCACTCTTCTCGGGCGAGGCGCCTCACGCGTCGCGTCGTGGTGCGGCGGGGAGTCGGTGAGGGTGGGATGTCGAAGACAGGACAGAAGGTCGTGAAACGGGGGCGGGGCTTCGGCATCCTTGCGGCCACATGAGAACCCTCCATGTAGTGACTGTCGCCACGGCGCTCCTCGTCACCCCGGCACTCGCCGGGGACACGGCGACGAAGCCCTCCACTCCCGCGAAGTCCCAGCCCCTGAGCGAGAAGAAGCCCATGTCCCTGCATGACCTGTCCGCGAACCGTCTCGATGGCAAGGCAGAGAAGCTCTCCGACTTCCAAGGCAAGGTCCTTGTGGTCGTGAACACCGCGTCGGAGTGTGGCTACACGCCGCAGTACGCGGGCCTGGAGAAGCTGTACCAGGACTACAAGGACAAGGGCGTTGTCGTGCTGGGCTTCCCGTCCAACGACTTCGGCGGGCAGGAGCCGGGCAGCTCGGAGGACATCAAGAAGTTCTGCGAGCTGCGCTTCAAGGTCACCTTCCCCATGTTCGAGAAGGTGGAGACGAAGGGCGCCGGCCAGTCCCCTGTCTACGCCTTCCTCGCGAAGAACCACGACGCGCCCAAGTGGAACTTCCACAAGTACGTCGTGGGCAAGGATGGCCAGGTGAAGGCGGGCTTCCCCAGCAAGGTGACGCCGGAGAGCGACGAGCTGCGCAAGGCCGTCGACGCCGCGCTCGCCCAGCCGTAGCCCTCGGCTGACTTCTCGCCGGCCCGGAGCAGGCATCCGCCCGGGCCGGTGCCATGTCGTCCGCAGGGGGTTGGCATGCGGGCCTCCAGGGGGCCACCGTCGTGGTGGACGTGGCCCTTGAGGAGGGAGCTGCATGGCCATCGCGTCGATACCTGGATTGAGCTCGCGGGAGGAGGCGTGGCCCGCGCTTCCCTTCGCGGAGTGGAAGGACACCTATGCCACGTTGCACCGGTACACCCAGGTGCTCGGCAAGGTGCGGCTGGCGCTGACGCCACCGGAGAACCACTGGTGGAACGTGTCGTTCCGTGTGACGGCCAGGGGCCTGACGACGACGCTCATCCCCTACGGCAACGGGGGCTTCGAGGTGGACTTCGACTTCCTCGCCAGCGAGCTGCGCTTCCTGACGAGTCGGGGCGACGTGCGAGTCATGGAGCTGACGTCTCGCCCGGTGGCGGAGTTCTACCGGGACGTCATGGCCACGCTGCGCTCGCTGGGAATCGAAGTGAGCATCTGGGAGCAGCCGGTGGAGATACCGGACGACACCACGCCGTTCAGCCAGGACAGGCAGCACGATACCTATGTTGCCGAGCACGCCCAGCGCTGGTGGAGGGCCCTGCTCCAGGCGGACCTGGTGCTGAAGGAGTTCCGCGCGCGCTTCACCGGCAAGTGCAGTCCGGTGCAGTTCTTCTGGGGGAGCTTCGACCTGGCGGTGACGCGCTTCGGCGGTCGGCCCGCGCCGGTGAGGGAAGGCGCGGACGCGGTGACGGCCGAGGCGTACTGCGAGGAGGTCTGCAGCGCGGGCTTCTGGCCCGGCACCGAGGCACTGGGAGGCGCGGCCTTCTATTGCTACGCCGCGCCAGAGCCGACGGGCTTCTCCGCCGCGCGTGTGGAGCCGCCGGAGGGGGGGTATGACCCGGGGCTCAAGGAGTTCCTGTTGCCCTACGAGTCAGTGCGCCGTTCGAAGGACCCCCGGGCGTATCTGCTCGAGTTCCTCCAGACGTCCTATGCCGCGTGCGCGGACCTGGGGAAGTGGGACCGGGCTCGGCTGGAAAGGCCGCTCATCATCCCCGAGAGCCTGAAGGCGGCCCGGGGCGTCGGCGGGGGCACGGAGGCCGAGCAGCCCACCATTGATACGCACGTGTGAGCGGCGGAGGTGGAGCGGACCGCCGCGTGTTCACGAGTGCCCTGCTCGGAGCCTCCCAGACAGGAGGCCTGGGCATGCGTGTCGGGGACGAGGCGCTCAGTAGGGCGGCAGCAAGCGGCGAAGGCCGTGCGCCAGCACGATGGCGAGGACCCCCAGGTTGCGGGGAAGCAGCCCAGGCCAGAAGAGGGCGAGCGGGCCAGTCCTCTCGACAGGAGGCTCGCCGGCTGGAAACTGCCGCGCCAGGCGCTCGGCGAGCGTGCGCATCCACTGCGTGGAGCGGGGCCACTCGGCGACTCCGTCCAACCATGCGGGAGGAATGCCGCCCGCGCCAACGGTGGCTCCGAGCATGCCTCCCACGATGGCGCCCACCGTGTCCGTGTCTCCGCCGAGCAGGATGACCTCCTCCACCGCGCGAGGGAGGTTGTCCGGATGGAGCAGCCACGCATAGAGCGCCACGGGCACCGTGTGCATGACATAGCCCGTGACACCACGCTCCAACCCGAGTGACTGGGCGAGCTCCACGAGTGACGCACCTCGTGACAGGTGAGCGCTCAGTGTGTCGAGCACCGCATGGAACTCGGCGGTGGTGGTGGCCTCGCGCAGCATCCGCAGCGCGGCCGCCGAGTCCTTCACGCCTTCGGGCCCATGCAGCGCGCCATACGCGGCGGCCCGTGCGACGAGTCGCGCTCCATCCTCGGCCCGAGGGTCTCGATGTGTCAGCCGTGTGGAGGCGCGCACGAAGGCATCGAGCCGCTCCGGTTGCGTGGCGAGACAGGCTCCCAGCAGAGGAGCGCGCATCGCGGGGCCATTGCCCGCGGAGACGACGCCACTGCTCTCGGGAGAGAAGCCGAGCCAGAGCTTCGCGATGGCGCGCACCGTCGCCCAGCCGATGCCCGCTGGCAGCGCGAGGAACCACCCGCGCAGTCGCCACCCCAGGTCGCGAGCGAAGAGCGATGCGTCCTCGGGCTGCGCGAGGAGCGCCTGGCCCGTCATGCACGCGTGCTCCGTGTCATCACTCGCGAAGCCTCGGCCGAGCACGAGCCTGTGTCGTAGCGGCGCGCCGCCGAACATGCGGAGCGCCCGTCGCGGGCCGAGCCCTTCTCGGGGCAGTCCCAGGGCATCTCCCACGAGGGTTCCCAGCAAGGCACCGGTGACGAGGTCCTGACGCGAGCGCGGGTCCATGGCTGGGACGAATGCAATCACGAAGCCCGCCCTGCACAGAGGAGATTCCCAACCTCGGCGCGAGGTCCGCCTGACAGATTGGCAAGGCTCGTCGACCGGTGGCGTCAGGATGTCGAGGCTGCGTGCTGAATGCGCTGCCACCGCGCTCCGCTCAGCCCATGCGTCCACGCCATGCACGCGTGAGCAGGAAGGCGACGGCGATGGCTCCCACCACGCCTAGCAACGTCAGCCCCAGCAGCCACAGGAAGACGCGGTCCACCAGCGTGGCCGCGCGTTGGAAGGCGTGGTCCACCAGCCCGTAGCCCATGCGCTCGCCCTGCTGCATCGTCTCCACGCGCTCGGTGTGGAGCGCGGAGAGGATGGCCTGCCGCTCTCCCCTCACGTCCACCATGAGCGCCTGTCGCTCCGATTCGATGAAGTGCTGGAGCGCCTCCCTGCCCGCATCGAGCGCGTTCAGCACGGCGGTCCGCTCCCGGGCCACCAGCGCGGGAGTCCCCGCCGCCAGCCCTCCGAACTGGTCCAGCGTGTCCACCACGCGCTCCAGGTCCTTCATCGCTTCCTGAGCGGGGAGCATCTGCAGGGCCTCCTGCGCCATCGACTCCACCTGCCAGCGGGCCTGGCGGGGGAGGGATGCGGCGTAGAGGTCCACGCGCGCGGTGATGTCCCGCACGTCCTCCACCAGCGCCCCCGCGGTCGCCCTCGCGCTGAGCCCGGACTGGGACGTCACGTCCGAGAGCAGCCCCACGGTGGACACCCGCGCGACGAGCGAGCCCACGAGCGGGTTCTTCGCGGCCCACTCATGGACGAGTTTGTGCGCGGGGGACACGTCCTCCCTGCCGGACACGTCCTTCCACAGCGCCTCCACCTCGGCCTCCTGCTCGCGCAACATCCGCTCGGCCTTGGCTGTCACTTCCGGCGTCGCACCGGCGCTCACGGCCCACTCAGGGAGCGCGAGCTCGAGCTGCGCGAGCAGGGCCCACGCATCCACCAGCGCCGCCACGGGGTCGGGCTGGAGCAGCGCGGCCTGCATGGCCGGCACGGAGTTGATCTTGAACGTGGTCATCGCCGCGCGCACGGACTCGGAGCCCGAGCGCGCCGCGATTTCATCCGCGGAGACCTCCAGCAGCCCGGAGAAGCGCCGCGCCATGTCCCTCACCCGGGTGCGCAGGGCCTCCACCGACAAGTCCGAGCGGCCCACGCGCCGCACCAGCTCCGAGCGCGGCGCCGAGACGGCGCAACCGTCAAGGCAGGCGAGCAGCAAGAGGCAGCCGGCGATTCGGCGGAGACGGGACATGGAGCCCGCGCAAGCTGCTCACGTCCGCCCGCTCCGACGACTCTGCTCCGGGGACAAGCCCGTGTCCGGCGCCTGACGCTCCCATACGTCGGTGGCGCCGGACACGGACCCCGCACGTCACTTCTTGCCCGGCTTCGGCGGGAAGCGCTCCAGAATCTCCGTCACGGACTTGGTGATCTTCGCCTGCTGCTTCTCCGCCTGGGCGCTTTCGTTGACCTCCGACTGCGCCTGCCCGCGCCAGACGAGCTTCTTGGACTTCGCGTCGACGATGTCGAGCAGGAGGGTGCCCTGCTCGTACTCCCGCACATACGTCTCGGGCGCGCCCATGACGACGGGCCCACCGCCGTAGAACGGATCCCACAGCGGGTCGTAGGGATAGCCGTAGTAGGCGTTGACGGTGTCCGCTTCAATCTTGTTGTCGATGGCCCCATGCCAGCCGATGAGGAAGTCGGGGTTCGCCCCCGCCTCCACCTTCTGGTAGCCGTGAGACTGCAGGTAGTCGTCGGCCGCGCGCTGCACCTCGGCACCGACGATGGGGTTGTAGACCCGCTTGTCGCTCCCCTCCGGTTGCGGGAGCCACGCATAGGTCTTGTAGCCGTCGAGCTGCTGGACGGCGCCTGGGTCGTAGTTGCTGCTCACGTCGATGCTCGCGCAGGCCGTGAGGGCCAGGCCCATCAACAGGGGCGCGAGTCGGGGCAGTAGACGCATGGAAGCCTCCTCGGTGGCGGCGCTCCACGCGCCGTCGGCTCCCTGACGGTAGGCACGGGGCCCATGTCGCCCATGGGGCGGCTGCCCGTCCGTCCCCGACTCCAGTCTCATCCCCCGGGGTGGGGCGTCAGTCGTCGCCCCGCGCATCCCCCGAGGGCTCGTGCCTCCAGAAGCTCTTGGACTTGAGTCCACCGCGCGCGAGGGCGAGCGCCAGCTTCGCCCGCTTCTCCGGAGGAAGCTCCTTGGCCAGCGCCTGATACATCTCCCGGTCCAACACGGCGATGCGCTCACGTGCCTCGAACGCACGCTGCGCGGCGGCGTCCACCTGCGTCAGCGCCGCGCTGTCGCCTCGCGCCGCCTGATGCAGCGTGCGAGCCGCGTCGCGCACCTGCTCCCGCAAGGGGCGCCGCTTCTCGTCGAAGCCGCGCAGCGTCTCCTCCATCTTCAGCGCCTGCGCGTTGTCCAGCTCCAGCGCCTCCGACAGCGTCAGCACCTGCCGCAGCCGCAGCCGCTTCTCCAGGCGCTCCATCCGCTCGGCATCGCGAGGCCGTGGCTCCGAGCCCTGCTTGTCGCCGGGCCGGGCCAGCGCGAGGAAGGGCACGAGCACCACCGTCAACGCCACCCACGACGTGCGAGTCATTGTCTTCACAGCATCTCTCCCAGCGGATCTTCCTCGTCCCAGCCCGCGACGTCGTCGAGGGCCTCCTCGTCTTCCAACTCGCCGCCGGACTCCAGCGGCTCCAGCCCGGCCCAGGCCTCGAAGTCCGCCAGCGTGCTCGCTTCCACGGCGAGCTCCTCCGCCATCGGCGCGGCCTTGGGCTCCAGCGGGGTGCTCGGCGCCCACGGCCGGGGGATTCCTGGCACCAGGACCATCACCGCCACCGCGGCGGCGGCGGCCACCAGCGAGCCCACCGTGCGCCGTCGCAGGGCCTGGCTCGTGCGCTCGCGCTTCCATGTGCCCAGCGCGCGCTCGGGCACGGCCTCCTGGGCGACCTTCTCCGCCGTCGTCGGCGCGGGCAGCGTCATCAGCGACAGGATTTCCACCGACGCGGCGAAGGCCTCGCGGCACCCCTCGCACGACTCCAGATGTCGGAGCAGGGGAACCGTCTCCGGCGCGTCCAGCGCCCCCGCGGCGTGCAGATCCAGCCGCGCTTCCTGGTCAGGGCATGCAGCCATCAGCTCATCTCCTCGGGCGCGCCCACCCGCGCCTTCAGGCGCTTCACCGCATGGTGGAACTGCACCTTCGCATTGTTCTCGGTGATGCCGAGCGTCTCCGCGATGTCCTTGAACGCCAACCCGGCGTCCACGCGCAGCGTCAGCACCTCTCTCTGGCGCCGGGGCAGCGTCAGCACCTCTTCGCGCACCCGCCGCGCCCGCTCCGCCCGCTCCAGGCCTTCCTGCGCGGACTCGCCAGGGGCCTCCGCCACCTCGTCATTCGCCGCTTCCACCAGCACCGGCCGCCACCGCTGGCCGTGCCGCGCGTGGTTCTTCGCCAGGTTGAGGGCGATTCGCACCAGCCACGCGCGGAAGGGCGCCGGGCCCGCTGGCGTGAAGCGCGCGAACACCCGCCGCGAGGCCTCCAGCGCGCGCAGGAAGGCCGCCTGCGTCAGGTCCGCCGCGTCCTCGGGCCGCATCGTGTAGCGGCGCACCAGCGAGAAGACGAGCCCCCGGTGCCGCCTCACCAGCACCTCGAAGGCCGCCTCCTCGCCGTCCAGGAAGGCATGGCAGAGCACCTCGTCCGGCGCCCGCTCCAGGGCCAGCCGACGAGACGGCATCGCCACCACCCGGCCGCCTGTCTCCCTGATGCTCACGAAGCCTTCAACCCCCGAGCCGCCCCCAGGTTATTTTCCTCCGCGTCGCCAGCGTCGCATGAATTCAAGAATCTCAGGAAATGACAGCAAATTGGGCGACAGTTGGTTGGGGCGCCAATTTGCCCTGTTCGCCGAGCCGCTGTCACAATGGCCGCGGTTGGTGCAACCCACGGACTTCTCATGGTTCTGGAAGGCTCGGGCTCTCGCATCAAGGGGGGCGTGCTCATATCCCGGCTCAACATGCTGCGCCGACACGGCGGGCAGGTTCGCGTCGACGAAGTCCTCGGGCGACTGCCTCCGTCGGACCAGGCGTTGCTTCGCAAGTCGATATTGCCGGTGGCCTGGTATCCGCTGGAGTTGAACCTGCGGTTGGACACGGCCATCGCGGAGGTGCTGTCGCCGGAGGACGAGGGCCGGGCCTTCATCGACATGGGGCGTGCGTCCGCGGACGAGTCGCTGCACGGCCCCCAGCATGCCTTCGTGAGGGCGGGGGAGCCGCACTTCCTCTTGAGTCAGGCGGCGCGCATCTACCGGTTCTATTACGCGGTGGGCTCGCGCACGTACGACTGGATGGGGCCCCGGTCCGCGGTGCTGCGCACCTTCAGCGCGGAGAACGTCACGGAGGCGGACTGCCTCACCATCATCGGCTGGCACGAGCGCGCCATCGAGCTGTCGGGGGGCCTGATGCCGCGAATCACGCACCCGATGTGCCGCGCCCGGGGCGCGTCTCATTGCGAGTACCACTGCTCCTGGGATTGACGCCCGGGCCTCAGGCGGCCGTGTCGTAGGCGACGGGGAGCGGGGTGGACTCGAGGTAGCGCAGGACGTCGTCCAGGTGGCGGTACACGCGCACCTCGTGGCGGATGATGTCCTCGATGCGGCCGTCGGGGCCGATGATGAAGGTGACGCGGCGGTCCACGCGGAGCACGGGCCACAGCACGTCATACGCCCGGCTGATGACCCGGTCCGGGTCTCCGAGCAGGGAGAAGTGGATGTCTTCCTTCTCCGCGAAGGCGCACTGGGTGCGCTGGGTGTCCACCGACACGCCCACCAATTCAGCGCCCAGGGCCTGGAGGCGGTGGTGGTTGTCCCTGAACGCCCGGTTCTCGATGGTGCAGCCGAGCGTGAAGGCCTTGGGGAAGAAGAAGAGGATGACCCGGCGGCCCCGGAGCGCGGACAGGCTCAGGGGAGCGCCATGGCAGTCCGTGGCGGCGAAGTCTGGCGCGAGGTCTCCGATGGCGAGCATTCCGACAGCTCCCTTTCTGGTGGCCGCGACGGTCCACCGGTACCATGTTTTTCGCGCGAGTCCGGAAACGGTTTCCTCGCGGGACGCCACCCGTTGTCCCCTCGACGTCGGGACTGTGTGCTTCCCAAGTCCCCGAGGGGGGCGCGTCCTCCATCGCATGGTTGGAGTCCATGGGGTGTTAAGTAGTGTTGAGCGTCCCCCGCCTCACTCCGGCTGGCCGATGGGCGAGTCGTCGTAGGTCCGCCCCGCCTGGTTGCCGAACCAGTACCCGCGGTACACGACGCCGTCGCGGGAGCCGCTCGAGTCGAGGAACACGTCGACTCGCTTGCCCTCGGTGTCATGGGCCTCGACCTCGGCGTAGTCGTTCTCCAGCCCGAGGCCGGCCTTCACCTTCTGGGCCTTCGCGCCGCTGACCTTCACCTCCAGCTTGCCGTCCACCTCGTTGACGGCGGGCCCGTTCGGGTCGAACACCAGGTGCAGCCGGCCGTTGAAGCCCTTGGGCACGGTGAAGTGCACGACCTTGGCGGTGCGCGCCTCCCACCAGGAGGCGGTCAGGTCGTCGAACACCACCGCGAAGAGCCCCACCGCGCCGACCACGAGCAACACGAGCCCCACGCCAATGGCCACGGGCGTCGTGAACTTGAAGAGCTTCTTGAGGAGCAGGGTGAGGCCGACGCCGATGCCGCCGCCCATCGCGAGCAGTATCAACATGCCCAGCAACACCGCGATCGCCATTCCACTGTCCGGACCGTTCACTTCGTTCGACTCCTCGCCGCGCGGGCATGAATGCGGCGTGAGTCCGAGTCCCCCCGAGGTCGTGGAACGGGACGCGAGTGCTCGGGCCGCTTCGCACGGAGCATAGGACGGAGCGCGCCGCTCCCACGAGGGGCGAGGCAGGGGCTCCTCAGAGGGTGTCTCCGATGACGTCGGCTCCGGGGACATGGGGGTGTCCGCGAAGCTCGGGAGGTGACGCGCGCTTGCGTGGCTCCGGCCCGCCCGTGTGAACTCAGGCGGCGCTGTCCTGTCCAGGGCGGGCCTCGCCCATGGGGCGAAGAGGGGTGTTCATGAAGGAGTCCAAGCTGTCCATGGGGTGGAGACGCACCTGTGTCGCGATGCTGGTGGTGGGAGGCGTCTTCTCGTCGACCGCGTGGGCCCAGAAGCCCGCGCCTTCGGAGCAACGCTTCGCGAAGCGCTTCCTCGTCATCCTCGCCGCGGAGCCGGAGCTGGGTCCCCAGGATGAGCTCCAGGCGCGGATATCGAAGCAGGCGGACTTGAAGACAGACTTCGCTCGTCTGTCCTCCACGGACTTCGCGGGCCTCAAGCCCTGTCTCCAGATTCTCGTCGCCAACAGCTTCGCGTCGAAGGCGGAGGCGCAGGCCTACGGAGGCAAGCTCAAGGCCCTGGGCGTCACCGCCTCCGTGCGGCCGGCGGGGGAGTATGTCGGTGGGGATGCCGCCCGGAAGAAGCAGTGCGCGCCCGCGGAGGTCTGGCAGGCCGGGTTCCGGTTCAAGCCCGACGCCCACGAAGACGATGGCTCGCCCTGGGCATTCACGGCGAGCGCCGTGCTGAAGCACGCGGACGGCAGCGAGGAGGTCCGCGCGCTGAAGGGGAGGTTCTCCAATGGAGAGGTGCCCCAGGACATGACGCGGGCCTTCAGCGTCTGGTGGGCCGGTGGGGGCTCGGACGTGAAGCTGGTGCGCAAGGGCCAGGCGCTGGTGGTCCTCCAGCGCTTCAAGGACGAGGGCATCGACCCTCGCAAGGAGCGGGACGTCGAGGTCGCCCGCTTCGTGCTTCCTCCCCAGGTTCGCGTGAGCGGGTTGGAGCCGTAGCGGCGAGGGCAGGGGCTCTTGTCATTCCGAGCACTTGCCGGCGGCTTCCAGATGAAATCGTCGCCATGTCGATCTCCTGGAAGGTCGTTCGTCGTGATGGCAGAGGCAGGGATGCCGAGGAGGAGTACGCCATGGGAACGGAAACGACGTTGAATGGGAATGTCACTGGAGCTGGGCAGGACACGAAGTCGCTGGCTCGCCACCTGCCGACGGTTGCTCGGGTCCTGACGGGGTTGCTCTTCTTCGTCTTCGGGCTGAATGGCTTCCTGAATTTCATCCCCCCGCCCTCGGAGCCCATTCCCGAAGGTGCGATGGCGTTCAGCGCCGCGCTCATGAAGACGGGCTACATGATGTCGCTCATCAAGGGCACCGAGGTGCTCGTGGGCCTGCTGCTGTTGACGAACCGCTTCGTGCCGCTGGCGCTGGTCCTCCTCGCGCCCGTCACCGTCAACATCGTCGCCTTCCACGCCTTCCTCGCCCCGAGTGGGATGGTGATGACCTTCATCGTCCTGGCCCTCCACCTGTATCTGGCCTGGGCGTACCGGGCGGCGTACCGCTCCGTGCTCGTCGCGCGCGCGGTGCCAGGCGCGAAGTGAGCTTCACCGGTCCGCCCCAGGTTCGCGGGAGTGGGTTGGAGAGCGTAGCCACGAGGCCCCGCACTAAAGCAGGCTCAAGCGCCTCCTCAGCTCCTGCTCACGGTTGAAGTCCACCCACGCCGCATCCGGGGCATCCAGGTTGCCAGACTCAGTGACGAGCTTTTGCCAGACCTTCTGTCCCTCACGGATGTGTTCCACCCCGTGGGGCAGGGTCATGTGATGGACGCTCAGCGGGCTGTAGAGGACCGCTGGCGTGTGGCCCGCATCGACCAGCAGCCGGTTCAACACCAGTCGGTTGGTGCGGGTGGGGTTCCTTGGCCAAGCCCGGGCAGCTCGTTGCCTGGACGTGCGGAGGAGTGAGAAAGCAAGCAGCGTACCGAGTGAGCGCCCAGGGGCCACACGGTGCGAGTCACCGGGTCCGCGTCCTCCGGGAACGCGGCTGCGTCCCAGCCCGCCGGGGCTCGCCCTTCATCAGGCGGGGAGAGGGTGGTCGAAGGACTGTCTATCCCGCGGAGACGTTGGTGTAGCCGCCATCCACGGTGAGCACGCTCCCCGTCATGTAGCGAGAGGCCTCTGACGCGAGCAGCAACAGGGGCCCATCCAACTCCTCGAAGTGGCCGGTGCGCCGCTGGGGGATGCGCTCCACCATGGCCCGGCCCTCCTGAGTGGCGAGGTACTCCCGGTTGAGGTCGGTCTCGAAGTAGCCGGGCGCCAGGGCGTTGACGCGGATGCCATGGGGCGCCAGGTCGACGGCGAGTGCTCGGGTGAGGTGATTGACGCCCGCTTTCGAGGCGCAATAGGCGGGCAGTCCTTTCTCCACCACGCCGCCGAGGATGGAGGAGATGTTGATGAGGGTGCCTCCTCGGCGGTGACGGATGAGGTGGCGTGCGGTCTCCTGTGCCATCAACCAGACGCCCTTGAGGTTGGTGTCCATCACCCGGTCCCACTCGGCCTCGTCCTGCTCGTTCCAGGGGAGCGAATCCACCGTGCCCGCGTTGTTGAGCAGGATGGACAAGGGGCCCAGCCCGGCCTCCACCTCCTCGAGCGCGGCGCGCACCCGGCGCGAGTCCGTCACGTCGAGCGGTACCACCAGGGCCTTGCCTCCCTCGGCCTGGATGGTCCGCGCCACGCCCGACAGGGCCTCCGTGTCACGCGCCGCCAGCGCGGTGGCCACACCCTGACGCGCCAGCATGAAGGCGAAGTGTCTCCCCAGTCCACGTGAGGCGCCGGTGATGAGCGCCACCTTCCCCGCGACGTCGAAGTGTCCCTGCGCCATTCACTCCTCCAGCCCGACGCCCGTTCCCGCGGCGTCTGGCTGGAGGACTCTACAGGAACACCTCAATGGGCAGACATTCCCAGGCGAACAGGTTCCGCAAGGAGTGCAGTGGGGATCACGCAGTTCTGTCATCTGGGTCTGACGGTGATGCCATCCCGGCAGAAGTTGCTGTTGATGTACGTGCCACACATCGACGTCGGCGTGCCCGGGTGGCGCAGGGTTGGATCGCAATAAGCGGTCCCCGAGGTATAGGGAACGAAGGCGCAGAATTGGGAAAGGGGCACGAACTCCAGACAAGCCCCGGTCTGGTAACCGGCGGCGTCCGTCTCACAGACCGCGTTGTAGACACTCTGCTCCACTTCACCTTGGAGTTCTCCTTGAACGGGCGCAGTCGGGTCCTCGACACCGCAGCCCATCAGTCCGAGTCCCACTGCCATCCCACACGTCCAACGCAAGAACATGCATCGCATGGCACTGCCTCCGCGCAAGAGAAGGCCCGGACGGTAGGAGTGGAATGGCTTTTCAATCAAGCCGCCATCCCACTCCTTGCTCAGGGATGTCGTGTATTGAAGTCCTCGCGCAAAGTCACCCTCGGGTCAGGGCGCCCCGTCGAAGTGGGCCTCCAGCTTCACGTCCGAGAATGGCGTACGGCCCGCGAGCATGAGGTAGTAGTAGCCACCTGTCATGGGGGTGGGAATCTCCACCGTCTCGTCGTTGCCCGGAAGGTAGGGTCGATAGTCATACGTGGTCGTCGTGGGCCACGTGCCGGCGCGGATGTACAGGTCCGCGTTGCCGGTGCCGCCGCTGGCCTTGAAGCGCAGGTTGCGCGCGCCGGGGGGCATATAGAGATAGAAGTAGAGCGCGCTGCCAGTGGAGGCGAGCGGGCCCCGGTAGCAGCCGTTGTCGAGCCTCTGGCCATTGGCCGCCGTGCAGGGCGGAGTCGTGCCCGGTGGAGGCCCGGAGTCGGGTGGCACGCAGGTGCTCGGGTCCGTGGTCGCCGCGACACAGAGAATCCATGAGTGGAACTCCGCGTCGTTCACTGTCCCCAACGCATCCAGGGACTGCCGATAGGCGCTGTAGTTGCCCGCGCGGAACTGCGCCAGGAACGTGCCCACCTGGTCCGGGTGCCGCTCGAACATGAAGCGCGTGGCCAGATAGCCCCACGAGTACACGCGGTCCGCGCCGCTGTTGTAGTCGTTGCGCAGGATTTGACTCAGCTGGAAGACCCTGCCCGTGCCCGACGTCACCGCGCTGTCGTTGTCGTCCTGCTTCGAGATGTACTCGGCCAGGCCTTCAATCCACCAGATGGTGGGTTGGCTGCTGCTGGCGGTGAAGTCACCCTTCATGTTGAAGCGGCCATCCAGGTAGTGGATGTACTCGTGGCGCAGGTTCCAGATTTCGAAGGTGGGCCGCAGCCACTCCGCCTCGTAGGCGATGAAGCGGGCCTGGTTGCCGGAGGCCGCGGGGTCTCCTTCCAGGTACATGCCGCCACTGTGGGTGGTGACGCCGAACAGCACGCCCGCGTACGTCTGGTAGTCGAACCTGCTGTCGAAGACGACCACCTCCAGGGACGTGTTGTTGTCGCTGGCCACCGGCACGCGGTTCGTCTTCAACTTGTCGTGGAAGTACGACTCCTGCGCGGCGAGTTGCTCACAGCTCTGCGTGAGCTGCGAGGCCGTCATGTCCTGCACGCGCAGGCGCAGCGTGGCGCCGCAGGTATGCGTGGTGCCGAGCACCGTCTGCTCCACCGTCCGCCGGAAGTCGCAGATGCCGTACCAGGCGCAGTTCGCTCTGTCGTAGTACTCGGCCATCTCCGCCGTGCCCACCCAGAGACCCGCCGTGGGGCCCGTCATCGAGTGGTTGTCGAAGACTCCCTTCACCTTGAGGCGCGTCAGCGTCTGAAGGGTTCCAGGGTGTTGGAGGAAGCGGGCCAGCTCGCGCGCCGCGTTGACGGTGAGGTACTGGTTGGAGGTGGCCAGCAGGTGTCGGGTGCGGGTGATGAAGGAGTCGAGCGAGTCGAGGATGGACGTGTCCGCTCGCACGGCCGTCACGAAGTCGGTGTTGTAGTGGCCCCGATAGAGGCCGTTGAAGACGCTGTTGGTGGCGCCTCGCATGGACGACGAGGCCACGGTGGTGTCATTGAACCGGTCCAAGAGGCCCTTGAAGGTGCCCAGATGCCAGGCGGTCTCCCCCGCGCTGTCGATGAGGGTGACGAACTCCTGGAGCACCGTGCCGTGCGCGTCGTTGACGTCCCTGAAGTGGCAGTTGGCGATGAAGGCCGCGAGCGCCGGGCGGATGGCGCTGCGCAGCGCTGTGCCGTAGCTGCCCACCGCGCCTGACTGGTAGAACTGCACGTAGTAGCCAGCGCGCAGGAACAGGATGAGCTGGAGCGTCTGCGCGGTGTTGTCGCCCACGTACAGCTGGGCGTTGGGGGTGAGCGCGGTGGCAATGGTGACCATCTTGCTCTCCATGAAGACCTGCCCGGCCTGGGTGCCCGTCACACCGAACAGCGTGTTGATGCACTCCTCCGTGGAGCCCTTCACCAATGTCACGAGCGAGGGGCCACTGGCGGCCGCGAAGGCCGCCGTGTCACAGGCGAGCAGGGCCCGCGATGCCGTGGCGAGGGCTGGCTCCTCACGCAACAGCTCGGGGGCGACATCCGGCTCGCGCTCGGCGGGCTGGATGCGGCGATGGGTGTGCTCCAGCCCGTGGGCCTTCCACGTGGACTGCGCGGGTGGAGGCTTCCCGGGACGGGCGAGCGCCCCCGTCGCGAAGAGGGTGAGACCGACAGCGAGGACAAGGGAATGGCGATACCCATCCGTGATGGGACGGCGCATGGACTCAGGCTCCTCGGTGGCTGGCACTGCAGCGCGGTGTCAGTCGTTCCGGGTGACGCTGAGATGAGCCTCGAGGGGCATTTCTACATCCGGGTACAAGTGCAACTCCCGGGCGACGCCCCGTCCTGAGGTCCGTGTCAGTGGCAATCCCGGTCGACTCGACGTGTCTCGATGAATTCGAGGTACCACGGGAATAGCAGTCGGGTCTGACAGTGGACCCCGGTGTCAGCTTCCCTCTCCGGGGCCGTGAAGCTCGCGCCCGCCTCGCGGAGCCCTACCGGATGCGCGCCCTCGAAAGAGGGCCCGGGTTTCCGGTTGGCAAATACAACCGGGTCTCCGTTATTGTCCGACGCATTGGGTAAGAGCCTCGAGGACATCACCGCGATTCGCGACCGGCTGGACGACGATGCGCCCCGGCTCGCGCTGGCCAGCACCCTCACCGCGCGGGGAGACCCGAGAGGTGAGTTCATCGAGATGCAGTGCGCGCTCGCCCGCTATCCGGATGACACGCTCACGCGGGACACCCTCCTTGCCCGCTCCGAGGCACTGCTGGCGAAGCACCAGGAGGAGTGGCTGGCGCCCCTGGGACTGCGACGCCGCGAGGTGAAGTGGGCCCGCGGCTTCGTCGATGAGGTGACGCTGACACCGGCGCGGCTCGAGGAGGTGGGCCCCCGGCTCCTGCGCGGCGAGCCGGTCCGGACGCTGAAGTTGGGGGGACTCGACAGTCGCGCCGAGAGGCTGGAGCAGGCCCTGGGTTCTTCCCTGCTCGATGCCATCGAGGTGCTCGACCTGACGCACTGCCGGCTGGGGCCGGACGCGGGCGAGGTGTTCGCGAGGGCCCAGGGCCTCACCCGACTTCGTGGGTTGCAATTGAAGGGCAACAGGCTGGGCTTCGAGGGTGCACGGGCGCTCGCCTCCGCGCCGGGGCTGCGCGAGTTGACGCATCTGGACCTGCACGGCAACGGCGTGGGCCCCGGCGGAACTCGGGCCCTCGTCAAGTCGTCGTACCTGACCAACCTGCGGGAGCTGGGATTGGGGTCCTGGCAGGACCGGGAGGATGAGGAGTCCGACGGACTGCTCGGCGATGCGGGGGCGCATGTGCTGGCCCGGGCCACCCAGCTGCCACGCCTGAGGGCGCTCGGAATCGAGTGGAGCGGGCTCACCCAGAAGGGCGCCCGGCTGCTCTCGGAGGCGCCCCACCTGGCGGACCTGCGCAAGCTGTCGATGGCGGGAAACGACGTGCGCAGCCATGGGGCGCGCGCGCTGTTCGAGCGGATGACGCGGCTGGAGTACCTGGACATCCGAATCAATGGGCTCGGGCTCGCGGGGATGCGCGTGGTGACGTCGTCGTTGAGCCGGCTCACGTCGCTCGACCTGGGCGACAACGGGCCCGGAGTCGCCCAGGCCCTCGCTGAAGCGCCCCGCCTGACGGGCCTGCGCGAGCTGTGGCTGTTCTCCTCCGAGGTGGGAGATGCGGGGGCACGGACGCTCGCGAGCCTCCCCCACCTGTCTCAGCTCAAGACCCTGATGCTCTCCCACAATGGCGTCGGTCCCGAGGGTGCGAGGGCGCTCGCCCACTCACCATCGATGTCGGGATTGAGGTCCCTCGACCTCGGCGGCAATCCCATCGGCTCGGAAGGGGCGTGCGCGCTCGGCGGCGCATCCTCCTTGAGTCAGTTGTCGACGCTGAACCTGTCGTTGACCTTCATCGATGAGGCGGGATGCCGGGCGCTGGCCGCCGGTGAGCACTTCCAGCACCTGACCGCGCTGGATCTCAGCATCAGTCAAATCAGGGACGGAGGTGTCCAGGCGCTGGCCCAGGCGCGTCACCTCTCTCGACTCCGGACGCTGAATCTCCTCCAGAGCGAGATTGGGGAAGCGGGCATGAGCGCCCTCGCGGCGGCCCCACACCTTTCGGGGCTGAAGTCACTCAACCTCTCCGGGAACCTTCACACGGAGGCGGTCCTGCGCGGATTCACCAAGGCGCCCTGGGCGGCGTCCGTCGAGGAGCTGGGGCTCACCCGCTGGTGGTTCGAGGGACTGCCGGATGCGGGCGCGGCCCTGCTCGCGGAGCTCTCCCGTGCGATGCCCCACGTGAACTTCGGCCGGTATGTCCGTGAGTGAGAGCCGCTCACGGAAGCGGACGCGCACCCTCCATCGGAGGCGACGGGCTGGGAGGCGACACGGGCCCGTCTGTCCTTCCCGCGCCCTAGAAGCAGTCCCCACAGGCGTAGTCGCCCGTCGGGCCCGCATCGTAGAACTGCGTGCTCGACTGACAGTGCAGATGCAGGACGTTGTAGTGCCCGGGCCCGGCGTAGTTGCAGGGCGGCTGGTGGGCCGCCAGTCGATTGCAACCCCAGAGATACACTTCCGTGAAACCCGCGGGGCAGCTTGGCGCGAGCGACTGCTCCTGCTCGGCGTCAGCCGGTTCTGACACCTCCGCTTCCACACCACCACAGCCCATCACCAGACCCGCCACCAGGAACGAGACACCCAACAAAGGCATTCTTCGCATGTGATCTCCCGGAAAAGCACTCATCGTCGCGCAGCGCTGACATGATAGCGCATTCCTGGAAGAGCAGCAGGCGAAGCGGGTTGCTGATTCGTGTGGATATTTCCGTCAGTGATAGACGAGTGGTTGAGGGGATGGAGGTTGATTAGTCTTTGCGCGCCACTCACGGCGAAGCCCCCACCTCACGAGGAGCCCCATGCGCCCGACAGAGATGCTGATGTCGCAGAAGACCCCGAAGGCCCGTTTCTCTTCCCGCGCTGGATGGCTGTCAGTGGGCGCCGCGCTCTGGCTGGGTGTGGGGTGTGGAGGTCCGGAGCAGCGGGAAGGAGAAGCGCTGGCGGTGGACGAGGCCGAGCTCACCGTGGGGACACTGGGATGCTATGTCGACACGGATGCGCTGGACGTGCCGACTCCGGTCCGGTGTATCGGTTACCATGACGGGCCGACCTACCTCTTCTATGAGATGATTGGCGCGAGCCCTGGATACACCTACGAGTGGAGCGACTCCCGCTGCGGGACGACCGGACCCGTTTGTGTCATCCCCGCCCGGGCCACCACGCGGCTGACGATGACGGTCACCATCCGGAACAGCTCGGGCGTGGTGGTGAGCACCCAGTCCGCGCGCGCCACGCTCTTTCCCATCACCGTCCCTTGAGTCTGACGTGAGCATCGGCTGGAGGCGCTCGTGGTCTCCAGCTCCCACGCCGGGCGAAGGGGCCGCTTCGCCCGGCGGTGAGTCAGCCGGCTAGCAGTTCTGGACGCACGCCGAAACGGATGAACTCGGGCGGACCGTCGCGCTGCTCCCGCAGACGTACTGCTCGGAGCCGCACTCCTGGCGGTACTTCTGGGTGCCCGCCTGGTACTGCTTGCAGGCCCAGAACTTCCATCGATACGTGCCGCCGGTGCAGGCGGAGTCCACGTAGCCACCGCCGCCCCAATCACGACAATTGTTCGTGAACGAGCCCACCGAACAGACCCGTTGCTCCACGTCACCCACGACGACCTCGGCTTCCGGCGTCTCGGTCTCCGCGCCGCCGCAAGCGCTCATGCAAGCCACCACCGCCCCCAGGAACAACGAACGCACGAAGTGCTTCGACATGGTTCGACTCCATCGGTTGTGTGTCTGCTCGCCAGCCACCCGGTGTCTGCCTTGGACAGGCCAGGCGCGTCCAGCGAGTGGCGGCCTTATCCCAGACGTTTCCCTCTGCCAGGGATTAAGCGGAATTAAGTCCGATTAAGGCGGGGGGATGGGGGCGCCGCGGGTGTCGCGTGCCACCCCGAGGGAGAGGGCTTCACGCGTCGCTGCTGACCTTGCCCGGCCGAGGTGCTATCCGCCGGGGGTGTCCTTCGAGCGAATGACGTCGTCCCGGCTGGCCCGGGCCATGGGGGTGACGCGGGTGGCTCGCGTCACCGGGTTGGACCGCACCGGTGTGGAGGTGGCGTGCGCGGTGCGCCCGGGCGGGCACGTGCTCCAGGTGTGCAACGGCAAGGGGCTCACCCCGGACGAGGCCGCGTGGGGCGCGCTGTTCGAGACCGCGGAGCTCTGGGCAGCGGAGACGGTGGTGCCGGGGCGGCTCGCCTGGGGGGCTCGCGCGGAGCTGGAGGGACGGCTGGGGACGCTGTGGGGCGCGGACTCGCTGGGCTCCGCGGGGGCGCTCGTGGAGCCTCGGCTGTGGGGCGATGCGGTGCGGTGTGCCTGGCGCGAGGCGAGAGAGCTGGGCTCGGGCCAGGCGGTCTGGGTCGCCGCGCAAGGTGTGCACGTGACTCCGCCGGGAGGTCCGTCGCTGGGGCCGGTGGCGGCGGCGTGGACGAGCAACGGCTCGGGCGCGCATCCAGAGGCGGCGAAGGCGCTCTTGCATGCGCTCCTGGAGGCCGTTGAAAGAGATCAGCTCGCTCGGGTGTTTCCGGAGGGGTGGACGGAGGAGGCCGTGCGGGGGCGGCTCTTGCGGACGGCGGAGCTGGCGAGGGCCGCGCCTCGGACGGCGGCGCTGGCCGAGCAACTGCGGGAGCGAGGCTTCGCGGTGTACCTGTTCGATGCCACGCCGTCCGCGCGCACGCCGGGCGCGGTGGGCCTGCCCGTGGGCGCGGCGGTGCTGGTGGACCTGGAGGAAGGGCCCGTGCCGCTCACGGCGGGGTATGCCTGCGCGCTGGAGCGCGACACCGCGCTCTTGAAGGCGTTGCTGGAGGCCGCGCAGTCACGGCTGACGGACATCCACGGCGCGCGCGAGGACGTGGCGTCGGTGGACCGGCAGGCGGCTCGGGACTTCGCGGAGGCGTGCGCGGGCGTGCGCGCGAGGCGGCGGGCCGGGGAGCTGCCGGACCTGGGCGCGGTGGCGCGAGGGCCCGCCGAGGTCGCCGTGCGACGGGTGCTGACGCGGTTGAAGCGCGCGGGGTTTGCTCGCGTGGCCTCGGTGGAAATGGACGCGCCCGTGCCCGGCTTGCACGTGCGGCGGGTGGTGGTGCCGGGCATGCTCATCTCGGAGCTCCTATGAAGCGGCGCGCGGAGGAACTGGTGGTCTTCCTGGGGCCCTCGCTCCGTGCGGAGGAGGCTCGGAAGCTGGCCCCCTGCGTGGTGGTGCCCCCGGCCCGGCAGGGAGATGTGTGGCGCGCGCTCGGCGCCCGGCCGCGTGCGATTGCCCTGGTGGACGGCGTCTTCGAGGCCCAGCCGTCGGTGTGGCACCACGAACTGCTGGCCGCGCTGGAGGCGGGCGTGGCCGTCTTCGGTGGCTCCAGCATGGGAGCGCTGCGCGCGGTGGAGCTGGCGCCTCATGGCATGGTGGGCGTCGGACGGATTTTCGAGTGGTACCGCGACGGCGTCATCTCGGACGACGCGGAGGTGGCGCTGCTGCACGCGGATGCGGAGCACGGCTGGCGCCCGCTCACGGTGCCGCTCGTCAACGTCCGGCATGTGGCGGAGCGGGCTCGGGAAGCGGGCGTGTTGAATGCGCGGCTGGCCCGGGGACTGGTGGACGCGGCGAGCGCGCTCTTCTACCAGGAGCGCACGTGGCCCCGGCTGATGGAGCGCGCGAGGGAAGGGTGGTCGGAGGCCACCCGGGATGCCTGGGAGCGCTGGTTCCCCCAGGGCATGGAGGACTTGAAGCAGCGGGACGCGCGGGCCTGCATCCAGGCCGCCGCGGAGTGGGTGGCCTCGCGAGTGCCCCCGGTGCCTGGGATTCGGCGGTCTCCTTCGTCCCTGGTGCGGCGGCGACGGCTGGTGGAGGACGTGACGCGGCTTCCTGGCGCCGTCGTGCCCTCGGGGCAGGTGCTGGAGGTGCTGCGCCAGGCCCCCGATGCGCGCGCACTCGCGGAGGCGGGGCTGCGACGGGCGTTGCTGGCGGGGTGGGCCCGGACGATGGGGTTGTCCCCCACTGCGGACGAGGTGGAGGAGGCCCAGGCCGCGTGGTGGCGCGAGCGCGCGGTGCCCGTGCGCAGGCGCGACGCGTGGCTGGTCGCGAATGGACTGGATGCCAAGGGGCTGCGCGCGCTGTGTGAGGAACTGGCGCTGGAGCGGCTCGTGCTGACGCAGTCGACGCGGCTGCTCCCGGATGGCCCGTCCTGGGAGGAGGCGCTGGCCTCCGAGTCCCGACTGCGCGGGCGCTGGGCCGAGGCCGCGCTCGCGGTGGCCGAGAGCGACGAGGTGGACGTGCTCGAGCACGACGCGGACTGAGCAGGGAGGATGGCCGGGAGCCAACGGAGGGAGTTGGGTCCCCTTCGCCACCGCCAACCCACCTGCCGGGTGGGAAAAATCGTGACAGTCCCTGAAGAAAGGCTAGGGTCAACCCTGGAGGTTACCCTTGCTCAACCCCGTTCACTGGGTGGTCACCGAGCCCCTCGCTCCGCAGGGGGCCGCGCGCATCGAGGCGTGGGCGTCCGCGGGCCCTGGCGTACGTGGGCTGGGGAGTTTCGAGGAAAGCGGACCTTCGCGGGAGGAGTCGTCGCCGTGAGGTCCGCGCCGTTCCATCCTGACCAACTCGCGCCAGGCAGCGCCGTGGGGCCGTGGAATGTGGTGGCCTCGCTGGGCGCGGGAGGCTTCGGCCGCGTGTTCAAGGTCGAGCGGGGAGGGAACTTCTACACGATGAAGATGGCGTTGCGTCCCGCCGGGCCCCAGGTGTCCGAGGAGGAGGACGTCAACGGTCGGCTGTCGCACGAGGTGGCCACGCTGCTGGCCTGCGCGCCCCATCCGAACCTGCCCCGAGTCCACGCGGTGGACCGCTGGCCCGAGCCACCCGATGGGTACCTGTTCTTCGTCACGGACTTCATCGACGGAGAGACGTTCCACGAGTGGCGCTGGAGGGTGAAGCCGTCGGCGGCGCACCTGTTGTCCGTGTTCACCGAGGTGGTGCGCGCGGTGTCGGACCTGCACCGGCGTGGCCTGCACCACCGCGACGTGAAGGGCGACAACCTGCTCATCCGTCGCGAGGACGAGCGCCCGTTCCTCATCGACCTGGGCACGGTGCGGATGCCGGGCGCGACGACGCTGACGGTGGGCGTGGCGCCGGCCTCGCCGCACCTCCTGCCGCCCGAGTGCGTGGCCTTCCTGCGCGAGGGGCAGTGGGAGCAGGGCGCGCGGTTCGACGCGGGCATTCCGGGCGACCTCTATGCGCTGGGCGCGCTCTTGTATGAGTCGCTGACGGATGGCTATGCGTTCGACCCGAGGCTCCCGTATGACCGGCTGCTGCCGGCCATCGAGACGGTGACGCCTCGTGCTCCGCACGTCGTCAATCCCAAGGTGCCTCCCGCGCTGGGAGACATCGCGCTGAGGCTGTTGGCCAAGCGTCCTGAAGATCGCTACGCGGGCACCGAGGCGCTGTTGCAGGCGCTCTGGGAGGTCGCGAAGGAGAAGCGGCAGCCGGCGTGGAAGGTGTCGCTCGACCGACCTCCGGACCCCGAGTCTCCGCGCGATGTGGACGCGGACACGCCTCGGGTGCGCATGGTGCCCGAGGTCGTGTGGTCCGCTCCCTCCGAGTCGCTCTCTGCTTCGCCGGAGTTCGAGGAGCCACCGCCGCCTCGTGAGGCCGTCGCCGAAGCGGCCCTGGTCTCGCCTCGCGTCGAGGACTCGCTGGCAGTGGCTTCAGGGATTGTCACGCCCGTGGAGCCACCGCGGGCCGAGCGGGCCCCGACGCGAAGGTCGCGAGGCTGGCCGCTCGGGGTCGGAGTCGTCGCGCTCCTCGTCGTCTGCTTCGCGGCGTTGGGTCTCGCCCGCCGCGAGCCGTCCCCGAGTTCCATGCAGGCGGTCGTCCCCCTCACACCTCCTGCTGAGAAAGGAAGTCCCGTCGTGACGAGTCGTTCCCCGCACCCCTCTGATACAGCTGCTTCTTCGTCGATGCCTCGCGTTGTCGAGGCGTCTCCCGAGGTCCCGCCGCAGGCGCCCGTCTTGACGGCCGAGCGCGCCATGGAGGCCCCCAACGAGGTGGCGGTCGCCACGAGGAAGCGGTCATCGGTGAGCAGCACCCTGGGGAAGACAGCGGCGGTCGCATGCCTCGCCGGGGCTTGTGCCGGAGGGGCTCCTCAGGTCCGGACGACGTCTCCGGAGAAGGAGTGTCCGCAGTCGGCTATCGAGGCCATGACGAAGCTGGGCATCAAGCCACCTCGAAAGGTGGTGGGTGGGGTGGCAGGCGGGGCTATCTGGCTCATTCCCAATTCCAGTTTCAACTCCATGGACCAAAGAGAGACGACGGCTCCGCCGGAAGGGCCCTTGATTGGTTACGCCGCCTCGGAGGACATCAGAAACAGGGATGGCGTTGTGATCTTCCCCTTGGACACCCGCTTCTACGGCACCAGTTTTCCTGGCACGGAGCGCTTCTTCGGTTGGTTCACCGAGGCCGAGCTCCCCAATGGCAAGCGCATCCCCGTATGCTTCCAGCTCACCTGGTTTGGTAAAGAGAATATCGGAATTCCCTACCTGGAGAATTACCCGGGCGAGAAGAAGATTGAGGTATTCCTAGACGTTTCCGCTACGACTCATCTAGGAAGGCCGTGATTTGTCTGCCGTGCCTGCGGTCTTCGTTCTTGCGTGGGGAATGATGGTGGCCCTGGGGGGGGAACTGGCCCCCGTGCGTCGAATCGAAGTGGGGGCGGAAATGCGTGTGTCCGCTTCAGAGATTCGTATTGCTCCCGGGCGATCCACGACGTTCTTCTTTGATGCGCGCATCCTGCCGGACGAAATCTCCTTGGAGGGGCGTGAGCGGTTCCAGCGCTTGGGGCTCTCCGAGGACCACCTCGTGCTTGTTCCGTCGAGTGCATTCCGGGAGGGTGAGCGGCTGCGCCTGGGATTGCGCTTCCGAGATGGCGCGGCGCCGGAGCGGGTGACGTTCGTGCTGGTGGTGGATTCGTCGCTGAGCGAATCCCAGGTTGAGGTCTACCGCCGTGCCCGTTCTGTGGAGTCCTACCGGCAGGAGGTGGATGAGCTGAGGGGGCGTCTGTTGCAGGTCCAGTTCGAACTGGACAGGCTTCAGTTGGAAGGGCGGTCGTCGGGAGAGCTCGAGACGTTCTTTGCCACGCTTGAAGGCACCGAGAGCATTTGGATAGGGCAGTTGCCTCGCTCGAAGGTGGTGGTGCCTCCCGATGTGTTCGTCTCGCACATAGACCTTGTGGCGTATCGGCCTCGTTGGCGTGCGATTCGTCTGAGGTTGCGAGCACGGGCTGGGGGAGCAGGTTGGGTGGCGACGGGAGCCTCGCTGACTGCTAGCAATGGGCGAAACCTCAAGGGCGTGTCGCATTGGCAGTCCGCTCCCTTGCGTGACGACGTGGCGCAGACCCTGGTGGTCCTCGTGGAGTCCTCCACCGAGGTGGAGTCGGGTCGATTCATTCTCAAGCTGTGGGACGCGAAGGGGCGCACGGTGATGGTAGAAGGGGTTTCGTTGAAGTGACTGTCTCGCCGCATCCTCAGTCGAGGAAACGGCGCTCCCATCGAAGTTGCTCCTTGGGTGGGAAGTCTGGGTCGTAGAGCGTGTCCGAGTCGCGGTGGTAGAGCCACGGCTCCAGGATGCGGGCGAGTTCGCGATAGGCCGGTAGTGTCGCACCTTGTGTCGAGTCGCCCGCCTCGGGCCACGTTCCCAGGGTGATGACGGCGCGCTGGGCATCCAGTTCCAGCACTTCGATTCCTGGCGTCGAGAGCCGTGCGCGGAGCTTGCTCGCACCGCCGAGCGCGCTCAGCAGGGATTGTCCCAAGAACGTCAGCCAGTGTGCCCCGCGCACCCGCGAGCCGATGTCCAGGCTGACGGAGTCGTCGATGATCTCCATACCGGGATAGCTGAAAGCCAGCTCACGCACGCGTTGGCGAACACCCATGAGGTCCATCAGGGCGTTGAAGCAGGGGCTCGCGTAGCCGGAGGTGAACGGCAGCGACGCGGCGATTTCCAACGCCAGCTCACGGACACTCTCGGGGCCCTGCTGTTCGAGATACTCCGTTGGCAGGCTGAAGGTAGCGACGCAGGACCGATCGATGGAATCACCTCTCGTGGTGACGTCCATCGGGACTCCTGAGTAACTGAAGGAGAACTCGGGAACGCCCCTGGAGTCACTGATGAGGGTGACCTGGGGCCATTCGTCCTGAAGCAGGCTGCGCTGGATGTTCTCCCAGTCCGAGGGCTTCAGGGTCATCCAATATCCTTCCGAGTCGGGCTGGAGGGTCAGCGTCTGTGGGGGCAGTGCTCGCTGGAAGCGCTCCAGCGCTTGAAGGATGGCGGGCCCGAGCCCTTCATGAGCGCGGTGGAAATAGAAGCAGAAGGTGAGCCCGTCACGAACGACGACGTATCCCTGTTCGTCCGACTCGATGCGAATGCGAGGGAAGTGCTCACTCATGGGAACAGACCTCTGGGCGTCACCAGGACGGGAGTCGTGCCGAAGGTCAATCTGTACGCATCGCCCTGGTGCCGTGCCCTGAGTGGATTGCCTGGCGGCGACTGCCTCCACCTGGGGGGATTGGTGTCGGGGCAGGGGAACTTGAAATCGTAGACACGCTGGACCTGAACCGGGTTGCCCGTATGGAGGACGAGGTCAGGCACCACCGTTCCTTCCAGTGCCGTGCTGGCCCCCGCACGCAGGAGGTCCAGCTCTTCTTGGTGGGTGACCAACTCCGGCTCTTGGTTACGAGTACCTTTGCGGTAGCCTTACCCGCCGCGGATACCTGCGCGGCCCGTACGGCGAGCGGAACGATGCGCTCCTGCCCCGCCGTTGCGGCGCAGTAGGCCGGGTTTTGCTTGCAGGCGGCATTCCCCGAGTCGAGGGCCTGGGCATACGTTCCGGGTCTCCCTTGCTTGGCTGTCACGGTACCTTCTCATCCCAGCATGAGGAGCAGCCATGGAACCGCCGTACCTGGACGCCGCATTCGAAGAGCCCTCCCGCAACGGTTTCGCATGCTACCTGGAGCCGATGCCCCCACGTCGGGCCTTGAGCCTCGCGGCCCTCCGTGTAGGGTGCCGCTCCGGACGATGACTTCCCCGCTCCCTTCCGACGCCCTCCGCTGCATCCGCGCCGACTCTCGCGAGCCCGAGGGCTACCGCGCCGCCCTCGGCGAGCGCCGCGCCTCGCTCCTGCTCACCGACCCGCCCTATTGCCTGCTCACCCGGCGGCGCAAGGGCGGCGACCTGAGAGACCCTCGCGCCCACAAGAAGATCGACCAGAACCCCATCGTCCGCTTCGAGACCGTGCGCGACTACCGCGTCTTCTCCGAGGCCTGGCTCTCCCGCGCCCTGGCCCACCTCACGCCGGACGCCCCGCTCGTCATCTGGACCAACCTGCTCGGCAAGGAGCCCATCCTCACCGCCGCCAGGGCCCTGGGCTATCCCCACCTGCGCGGCGAGTTCACCTGGGGCAAGCGCACCACCGACAAGAACGCCAACGAGCAGACCCTGCGCGTCTACGAAGTGGCCCTCGTCATCGCCCGCACCCCCGAGCCCGTCCTCGCCCCCGGCGACCTGCCCACCGTCTGGGCCGTCGTCGGCGGCTATGACGATGACGGTGACGCCGCGCGCTGGGGCAGCCACCCCCACCACAAGCCCTTCTCCGTCGTCGAGCCGCTCGTGCGCACGTACAGCCGCCCCGGCGACACCGTGCTGGACCCCTTCGCCGGCAGTGGCTCGATGCCCGCCGCCGCCCTGCGCCTGGGCCGCCAGCCCGCGTGCCTGGAAATCGAGCCCGAGTGGGCCGAGCGCGTCACCCACCGCCTGCGCGAGACGGCCGCCGCGTTCCCTCAGCTCCCCAGCGCCCGGTAGAGCCGCGTCTCCGACCAGCAGGGCACGTCCGTGGGCCGGTGCCCCCACCAGTTCATCACCAGCGTGCGCCGCAACCGTGAGCGCCCCGGCAGCTTCCCGTCCGGAATCTGGTTCTCCGCGTCCAGCACCCCGTGCGTCAGCGCGCCGTCGAACAACACCAGCCGGTTGGGCCGCGGCGTCACCAGGTCCGCGGTGTCCATGCGCGAGGGCGCGAGCGACGGGTTGTCCTCGTCCGGCTTCTCCCGCGTCACCACCAGCGCCCCGCCGCGCACCCGGTTGAGGAACAACACGCTGCTGATGCGCGGATGCACCAGCGTCCCCGTGCGCAGCGCGAGCTTCTCGTCCCGGTCCTGGTGGAAGTCCACCCGCACGTCCGTCGGGTACATCCGCGACAGCCACCACTCCACCCCGGCGATTCTCCGCCGCCCGGCGACCTGGGGCCTCAGGCTGGAGATGACGTCCTCCACCACGTTCGTCGGTGGCCCGAAGTCGTACCAGAACGTCGTCTGATACGTGTCCTTCAGCCGCTCGCGCCCGAGCACGCCCAGCCGCCGCAGCAGGCGCCGGAAGAGGGGAGGGGACACGGCGCCTTCAGTGAGCTGGACGAGGGTTTCCACGGGAGACCGCAGCTTTGTCCCATGCGAAGGGTGGGCGCCACCTTCCTTTGCCGGTAGGCTGCCCGCCCCATTGCCCTCCTCACCGGAGGTACGCGGAGTCCGCTCGATGAAGGCTCACCACAAGATGCTCATCGGCATCGTCACCGGCACGGTGGCGGGACTCGCCGCCAATGCCCTCGCGGGCGGTGCCCCCTGGCTGGATTGGACCGTCACCAACGTGGCCTCGCCGGTGGGCCAGATTTTCATCCGCCTGCTGCTCATGCTCGTGGTGCCGCTGCTCTTCGCCGCGCTCGTCATGGGCGTGGCGGAGCTGGACTTGAAGCAGGTGGGCCGCCTGGGCATCCGCACGCTGGGCTACACCATCGTCTTCTCCACCATCTCCGTCCTCATCGGCCTGCTGCTCGTCAACCTCATCCAGCCCGGCGTGGGCCTCAGTGACGAGGCCCGCGCGCTCGCGCGGAACGGCATGCAAATCAAGGCGGCGCCGCCCCCGTCCGATACGTCCTTCGGCGCGGTGCTGATGTCCATGGTGCCCACCAACCCCCTGAAGGCCGCGGCCGACGGAGACATGATTGGCCTCATCGTCTTCTCGCTCATCTTCGGACTGGGCGTGGCGCTCACCCCCGGCGAGCCCGTGCGGCACCTGCGCGACACGATTCAAGGCCTCTACGACGTGATGATGAAGCTCATCGACGGCGTGCTGAAGCTGGCGCCCTTCGGCGTGGCCGCGCTCTTGTTCTCCATGACGGCGAAGCTGGGCCTGGGCATCCTCGGTCAGCTCGCGGCGTACGTGGGCACGGTGCTGCTCGCGCTCTCCATCCACATGTTCATCGTCTACTCGCTGTCGGTGCGCTTCCTTGGCGGGCGCAATCCCATCGAGTTCTTCCGCGACAGCCGCCTGGCCATCGTCACCGCCTTCTCCACGTCCTCCTCCAGCGCCACCCTGCCCACCGCGCTCAAGGTCGCCGAGGAGAACCTCAAGCTGCCGCCCAACGTGTCGCGCTTCGTGCTCACCGCCGGCTCGGCGATGAACCAGAACGGCACCGCGCTCTTCGAGGGCGTCACCGTGCTCTTCCTCGCGCAGGTGTATGGCGTGCACCTGGACCTGTCTCAGCAGGCGCTCATCATGTTCATCTGCATCCTGGCCGGTATCGGCACCGCCGGAGTGCCCGCGGGCTCCATCCCCGTCATCGCGATGATTCTCGGCATGTTCAAGATTCCGGTGGAGGGCCTGGGCCTCGTGCTCGGCGTGGACCGCTTCCTGGACATGTGCCGCACCACCCTCAACGTCACCGGTGACCTGGCCGCCGCCGTGTACGTGGCGCGCGGAGAACCGCCCGCTCGCACGGACGTCGAGCGAGCGACAGGCCCCACCACCTCCTGACGCCGGGCATAAGCCGTCCCATCCTTCCCACCGGAAGCCGTCTCACCGCCTCACCCGCCATAGGAGCCCGCATGAGGGTCACCAAGGATTCGATTGTCTCGCTGGAGTACCGGCTGCACCTCGGTGACGGACAGGTCATCGACCAGAGCGCGCCGGATCAACCGCTCGCCTACCTGCATGGGCACCGCCAAATCGTCCCCGGGCTCGAGGGCGCGCTGGAGGGCCTGGGCCAGGGCGACAGCAAGCAGGTGGTGGTGCAGCCCGGCCAGGGCTACGGCGAGCATGACCCGGAGGGCGTGCGCGTCGTCCCGCGCGCCATGCTGCCCCCCGGCTTCAACCCGCAGCCCGGCCAGACGCTGATGGCCCAGACGGAGCAGGGCGACATCCCCCTGCGCATCCAGGAAGTGCGGGGCGACGACGTCGTCATCGACCTGAACCACCCGCTCGCCGGCAAGACGCTCCACTTCGACGTCACGGTGAAGGACATCCGCCCGGCGTCCTCGGAGGAGCTGTCCCACGGCCACGTCCATGGGGCCGGTGGGCACGACCATGGCGCCGGTGGGCACGACGAGCACGCCTGACGCCAGGGCGTGACGCCGTGCGGCGACACCGAGGGGCGGGGCCGGAATGCCTCGCCCCTTTTGCTTGCCTGCCGGAGTGAGTTCTTCGTCGGGGAGGGGGCCTGCACTATCTTTGCCGCCCCAATGAGCCAGTCCCCCTCTCAACCGACTCCGAGCCCCAGTGGGCTTCGCCTCCAGCCCACAGACTCGCATGCAGGCGAGCCGGGTGCTTCCGCGACGCAGGACCCGGAGCTGTACTGGCTCAAGAATGTCTACCAGGGCGGCTCGCGCCAGCTCACCGTGCGCGCCGTCATCGCGGGCATGTTGATTGGCGCGGTGATGTGCCTGTCCAACCTGTACGTCATCCTCAAGACGGGCTGGAGCCTGGGCGTCACGATTACGGCGTGCATCCTGGCCTTCGCGGTGTTCGGCACGCTGCGCTCGCTCAAGCTGTTGAAGAACGACTTCACCGCGCTGGAGAACAACGCCATGGGCTCGGTGGCGTCGGCCGCCGGCTACATGACGGGCGGTGGCAACATGGCCGCCGTCCCCGCGCTGCTGATGCTCACGGGCGCGCTGCCGTCCTCCGGCTGGCTGGTGGCGTGGTTCGCCGTCATCTCCGCGCTGGGTGTCTTCGCGGCCATCCCCATCAAGCGCCAGCTCATCAACATCGAGGCGCTGCCGTTCCCCACCGGCACCGCCACCGCGGAGACCATCCGCGCCCTGCATGGACACGGCGAGGTGGCCCGGCGCAAGTCGAAGCTCCTGGCGGGCGCGGGCCTCATCGGCGCCCTGCTGGTGCTGGTGCGCGACGCGCGCTTCTCGTGGCTGACCAACATCCCGGAGAAGGTGAGCATGCCGTTCACCCTGCTGGGCAAGAAGGCCTCCGCGTGGACGCTGTCGTTCGACTTCAGCCTCCTGTTGGTGGGCGCGGGCGCGCTGGTGAGCTTCCGCACGGGCTGGTCCATGTTGCTGGGCGCGGTGTTGACGTACGGCTTCCTCGCGCCGGCCATGGTCACCCAGGGCGCCATTCCGGAAGTGACGTACCGGGCCATCAACACGTGGATGGTGTGGACGGGCTCGGCGGTGCTGGTGTCCTCGGGCCTCCTGGCCTTCGCCTTCCAGTGGCGCAGCGTGGCGCGCTCGTTCAAGGCGCTGTCGGGCCTGTTCGGCAAGGGTGGGGCTCAGGAGGCGGAGGATCCGCTGGCGGGCATCGAGTGTCCTCCGTCCTGGTTCCCCCTGGGCTTCGCGGTGCTGGGCCCCATCGCCATCTTCCTGATGGCGTACCTCTTCCAGATTCCGTGGTGGGCGGGCGTGCTGGCCATGCCGCTGGCCGTCGTCATGGGCGTCATCGCCAGCCGCGTCACCGGTGAGACGGACACCACGCCCACCAAGGCGCTGGGCCCCGTCACGCAGCTCATCTTCGGAGGCCTGGCGCCGGGCAACATCCCCGCCAACGTCATGAGCGCCAACGCCACGGGCGGCGTGGGACTGCACGCGGCGGACCTGCTGACGGACCTCAAGTCCGGCTGGCTCCTGGGCGCCAACCCGCGCCAGCAGTTCGTCGCGCAGTTGTTCGGCGTGGTGGCCGGCGCGGCGGTGGTGGTGCCGGTGTTCAACATCCTCATCCCGACGCCGGACGTGCTCGGCTCGGCCGAGTTCCCCGCGCCCGCCACCATGGTGTGGGCCGGCGTGTCGAAGCTGCTCGCCACGGGCGTGTCGGCGATGCCCGTCACCGCGCGCTGGGGTGCCGCGTGCGGCGGGACGCTCGGCATCCTCCTCGTGCTGCTGGAGCGGTGGGCGCCGGCGAAGCTGAAGGCCTACGTGCCGTCACCCGCGGGCTTCGGGCTGGCCATCGTCATCCCCGGCTCCAGCTCCATCGCCTTCTTCCTGGGCTCCGCCATCGCCGAGGTGATGCGTCGCAAGGCGCCGAAGCTCGCGGAGGAGACCGTGCTGCCCGTGTCCTCGGGCTTCATCGCGGGAGAGAGCCTTTTGGGCATCGGCATCGCGATGGCGAAGGCCTTCGGGGTGATGCCCAAGTAGTTGAAGCGCGCGGCGCCTCGCATCGAATCCCCGGGAGGGGAGAGCGAGGCGCCAGTCCTGCTTCTGTCAGTCCACGCGGCCGGTGGCGAACGAGGCCCCGGCGAGGAAGCGGAAGGTGGGCGTGTCCAGGCCCGCGCCGACGCCCGGGCCGCCCATGACGAAGAGGTCCAGCCAGGACGTGGTGTGCCGGCGGATGGCCACCATCAGCTCCGCGCCCAGCCGGCCTCCCTGGAGCGGCACGCCGACGAGCATGCTCACCTCGCTGCGCGTCAGCTCTCCGGCCCGCGACGTCACCGTGCCGGCCAGCCGCAGCTCGTTGCCGATGACGTCCGCCGTCTCGTTGGACAGCGAGCCCAGGTCCTGCTTCTTGCGCAGGAGGACGCCCACCTCGGCGCCCAGCTGCCACGTCTCCGCGAGGAAGCCGAGCTGGAGGCTGGGGTGCACCGCGTAGTCGTCGCGCGCCAGCAGCTCCTTCTTGCCCACCGGCAGGGCGGCGGAGAGGTCCACCGCGACCTGGAGGCCGAAGTCCGGCCGCACCAGCGCGGCGCGAGCCCCCAGCCATGGTGAGCCCAGGCCCTGACCTTCCGGTGCATTCACATTCATGAAGGCCGTGCCGCCCTGGGAGACGATGAAGGGCACCTCCGCGTCCACCTGGAGCCAGTCCACCACGCCGATGGCGGCCGTCACATCCATGGTGAACTTGTTCTCCACCAGGCCCGAGCCGCCGCCTGGCTCCCAGCGCGTCTGGAAGTGGAAGGGGAGCTGCTCGTAGTGGCCTTGGACGGCGACGCGCACCATGCCCGCGGGGAGCGTGCGACCGGTGCTGACGAGCAGCGAGCCGAGGCCCGCCGGGTCCATCTCCAACCGCTGCAGGTTGAAGCCAGGCAGCGAGGCCGACTGTGCGGCGGCAGTGGAGGGGAAGGCCAGGGCGACAGAGAACAGCGCCGACAGCAACGCGACCGCGGGCCGTAACGACAAGACGACTCCTTCACTCATTGGACAAGCGCGCAGGAGTCGCACGGCGACGAGGTCAACGCAAGCGCACCTCCAGGTCACCCTTTCCAAGCAAGTATCGGGAACTCGCCCCGCCGAACGGCTTGACGAGAGACGCATCCAGATTCTCCCTGGCTTGCGGTGAAGTCATTGCCCCGTCCCATGAATGGGAAAGCAGGCGGCCCGTGAAATGGCTGACAGGAGAGGCGCGTAGGGCTCGTATCCCCCACCAGGAGTTGCCGTGGCCATCCTCCTCGAGGATCTCCGCTACGCCGTCCGGCTGTTGCTCAAGAGCCGGGGTTTCACCGCTGTCTCCATCCTGACGCTCGCCCTGGCCATTGGGGCGAACACCGCCATCTTCAGCGTGGTGCACGGGGTGTTGCTCCGGCCGCTGCCGTACCCGGAGTCGGAGCAGTTGGTGCAGGTGTTTCGTCAGGATGAGGACGGGCGGGCGACCTCGCAGGCCATCGCGCAATACGTCTGGCTGTCGACGGAGGGCTCGCCCTTCTCCCAGGTCGCCGCGTCCGAGTTGCTGCCCACGGGCTTCAACGTCGTCGGGGATGGGCTCCCGGAGCGCCTGTCTGGCATGCGGGTGACGGGGAACTTCTTCGAGACCTTTGGCGTGCGGCCCGCGATGGGGCGCGGCTTCCTGCCGGAAGAGGACGTGGTGGGCGGGCCTCGGGTGGTGGTGCTCAGCCATGGGTTGTGGCAGCGGCGATTCGGAGGCGCTCCCGACGTCATCGGCCGCTCGTTCACGCTCAATGACCAGCCCTATACGGTGGTGGGCGTGGCGGCGGAGTCCTTCCATCATCCTCGGGAGGCGCAGCTGTGGACGCCGCTCCAGTTGGACCGGACCAATACCGATGACTCCAACTTCCTCCACGTGGTCGGCAGGGTGCGAGCGGGGGTGTCTTCGGAGGGCGTCAGCGCGGCCCTGAAGACGCTGTCCGAGCGGCTGCGCGCGGACAAGCCACACCTGCTGCGCGCGAGGGAGGGGTTCGTCGCGGAGGACCTCCGGACGTTCCTGGCGGGGGACCTGCGGCTGGCGCTCTGGGTGTTGCTGGGCGCGGTGGGGCTGGTGTTGCTCATCGCGTGCGTCAACCTGGCCAACCTCCAACTGGCGAGGGCGGCGGCGCGACAGCGGGAGC
Source organism: Myxococcus sp. AM011 (assembly GCF_013372595.1). Taxonomy (NCBI): domain Bacteria; kingdom Pseudomonadati; phylum Myxococcota; class Myxococcia; order Myxococcales; family Myxococcaceae; genus Myxococcus; species Myxococcus sp. AM011. Next base: position 3,387 of record NZ_JABXEM010000031.1, on the reverse strand, counting down.
TGGTGGTGCGCGCGGCGCTGGGGGCTCCGCCTCGGCGGTTGGTGAGGCAGCTCATGACAGAGAGCCTGCTGTTGTCCGTGGTCGGCGGAGGATTGGGTGTCGTGCTCGCCTCGGCGGTGCTGCCCGCGCTGTTGTCCCTGGCGCCCGCGGAGCTGGCCGTGCCCGGCGCGGAGGTGGGCCTGAATGGCGCGGTGCTGGCGTTCTCCGTGGGCGTGTCGTTGCTGACGGGCGTGCTCTTCGGGCTGTTGCCCGCGTGGCAGGCGTCGCGGCCGGACCTCCAGGATGCGCTGCGGCAAGGGGCGCAACGGGCGACGTCGGGACCCGGAGGAGGCAGGACGCGCAAGCTGCTGGTGGTGGGGCAGGTGGCGCTGGCGGTGGTGCTGCTCGTGGGGGCCGCGCTGCTCATCCGGGGCTTTGGCGCGCTCCAGGTCGTCAGTCCCGGATTCGACGCGAGCGACGTGCACGTGCTTCGCCTGTCGCTTCCGGAGGGGCGCTATGGCGAGGTGGCCGCCCTGGAGCGCTTCCACCGTCAGGTGGAGGAGCGGATGCGAGCGCTGCCGGGGGTGACGGCGGTCGGCTTCACGCCCGCCCTGCCGATGGAGCTGGGGCCCAGCATGGGCTTCGCCATCGAGGGCAGGTACGAGGGCCGCGAGGATGGCCCCGGCGTGGGGTTTGGCCAGTACCGGTCGGTGTCGCCGGGGTACTTCGGGGCCCTGGGGCTGGGGCTGGTGCGAGGCAGGTTGCTGGCGGACGCGGACGCTGCGGGGGCTCCCCTGGTCGTGGTCATCAACGAGACGGCCGCGCGCAAGTACTGGCCGGGTGAGGACGCCATCGGCAAGAGCCTGCGAGTGGCCCACACGGTGCCGTCGCTGCGGGACACCGCGCCGCGCCTCATCGTGGGCGTGGTTCGGGACGTGCGCGAGAACGGGTTGGACCGGGAATCGCCCGCGGTGCTGTACGTGCCCTCGGGGCAGGTGTCACCGGTGCTCAACGGGATGCTGGTGCGCATGCTGCCGCAGAACCTCCTGGTGCGAGCCTCCGGGGGCCACGCGGCGCTCGTGTCGTCCGTGCAACGCGAGCTGTGGGCGGTGGACTCGCGGCAGCCGGTGACGGAGTCGCTGATGCTGGGAGACCATGTGGCGCGCACGCTGGGCTCCGAGCGCTTCAACATGGTGCTGCTGGGAATGATGGCGGCGCTGGCGCTCGGGCTGGCCGCGGTGGGCATCTACGGGGTGCTGTCCTATCTGGTGAGCCAGCGCACGCGGGAGATGGGCGTGCGGCTGGCGCTGGGCGCCACGCGCGGTGAGGTGGTGCGGCTGGTGTTCCTCCAGGGCCTGGGTTCGGTGGGCGCGGGCGTGGCGCTGGGCTTCGTGGGAGCGCTCGGGCTGACGCGGGTGGTCTCCAGCATGGTGCGTGGCGTGAGCGCGTTGGACCCGTGGGCCTTCGTCATCGCGCCGCTGGTGCTGCTCGTCGTCGGACTCGTCGCCACGTGGCTGCCGGCGCTTCGCGCGTCGCGCGTGGACCCCATCATCGCGCTCAAGTACGACTGAGCGGCGCGACGGGGCCCACGCGCGAGCCGGGCGTGGGCCCCGCGTATGTCAGCGGATGGCGAAGCCCCAGGTGTAGGGCGTGCTCCGGTAGCGGCAGGTGATGCCGTCGCTCCAGGCCCAGGTGTTGTCGAGCCTTCCTCCCGCGCAGTACTCGCCCGCGTAGTCAGCCAAGTGTCCTCGGGCCCGGCCCTCGTGGTCATTGTCGCAGGCAATCTCGGGGTAGACGCCGCCTCGCCAGCTGAAGCCCACGCAGCCCATCATGATTTCCGAGCTGGCCGGGCCGTAGGTGCCCTGCTTGAAGGCGATGCCGGCCGTGCCGATGGCCATGTTGACGGCGGTGTGGGTCCACGTCTGCGCCGGGTAGGTCTGGACGAAGCTCTCGTTGAAGGTGCGGTTGAAGACGCGAATCTCGGTGAAGGGAAGGCAGGCGAGGCCGCGAGACCAGTCCTCGCTCCCCACCGTGCCGCGCGAGGTGAGTCCCAGGCTCGTCCTGGCGGAGGCCGCCTGCCAGCCCGCGACGGTCCACCCGCCACCCGACGTGCTCATGTCGCAGTAGTTCTGCGTGGCGCCGGTGCCGCAGGGATTCAGCGCGTACACGCCGCTGGGCAGGGCGGGGCAGTACTGGTGCAGCAGCCGGCACGAGGCGGGCGCGGCGGTGGGGGACTCGGGGCAGGGCTTGTCGGGGATGCTGGGGCCCGACGGGTCCGTGCCCGTCACGGGGTTGCTGGTGACGGAGACGATGAGGTCGGAGAAGTTGTTGTTGGCCTGCTCGTGCGCGCGGTCGAAGTCCTCGAAGGCCAGCACGCGCCGCTGCGCGCCCGGGTGGTAGAGCGAGACGAGGTGCCGGCGCTGCGAGGCGAGGGGCTCCGGGTTCAGCGCGTCCAGTGAGTAGTAGGTCGTCCGGCTGTAGTCGACCTGGCCCCAATCCCAGCCGTTGGAGACCAGGAAGAAGCCAATCCGGGTGCCCGCCGGGAAGCGGCCCAGGCGCATGCGGTCACCCGGTGACAGCGCGCCTCCGGAGGCCCAGGCCGATGCGTTGCCGAAGACGAGGTGCTTCTGCAGTCCCACCGTCGTGGTGGGAGGGCTGCCCTCCGGATAGGTGAAGTAGCCGAAGGCGTTGAGGAACGTCGCGGCCTCCGACACGAAGGTCACCCAGACATCCGCCTCCGCGACGACGCGCACGTTGGGGTCGAAGCTGGACGACAGGTACTCCGGATGGCGCACCAGGACGGACTGTCCCTCGGGCAGCGCCAGTTGGATATCCTGGAGGAAGTCCGCGGGGAGGCTCTCCGGCGGGGCCTCCTCCACGGCGGCTCGCGAGGTGGCGAGGGAGGGCGGCGCGGATTCCAGGCCCGCCTCCTCCGAATGACAGCCCCACGCCATCAGCAGACACAACGGTGACAACACCCGGCGCACCGGGCGGCACGAAATGAAAGACATGTCAGGGGACTCCCTGGAGGGAAGGGATGGCTCCGCGAGAGCCCCTGGATTGAATGGCAAACTTCGCGTGCCAGCAACTCCAGCCGCGAATGGAGACGATGCTAGGTCAGGCCGGCCGCGAGGTCCTGGAGGACCTGCCAGCGCGCGTAGAGGCGGTCGATGTCGGCGATGGCCGCGTCCAGCTCCTTCTGCACCTCCGCCACCTTGCCGCTCTTGCTGTAGATGGTCGGGTCGGCGAGCTGGGCCTCCAGGTCCGCCTTGCGCGTCTCGGCCACTTCGATGGTGGCCTCCATGCCGTCCAGCTCTCGCTGGTCCTTGTAGGAGAGCTTGACTGCCTTGCGCGCCTCCGGCTTCGCCGCGGGGGGAGGGGCGACGACGGGGGCGCGCAAGGCAGTCA
>NZ_JABXEM010000319.1:0-12022 GCF_013372595.1 Myxococcus sp. AM011 | reverse complement strand
GGGGAGATTGAGGTCGCGAGGCCAGACGATGGGCGTCGCCTCGGCCTTGGCCGTGGAGGTCGACTCCTGCGTCGTCGTGTTGCCCTCCGGCGTCGGAGGTGAGGTGGGGGTCGGTGTCGAGGTGGCCTGCATGGCGTTTCGTCTCCGAAAGAGACAAAGGACTGCGGCGCGAAATCGGGGACATCACTATGTGACGGCGACCGTGTTGGTGCGGCAGAGTGCGTGGAAAGGAGGAAATCCCACGCCCGCTTCCGCGAGCTGTCTGTCCGACGCGAGCGCGCGGAACTCGCCGACGTCGTCGCGGGTCCCGGCGGCGGAGCGGAGCACTTCGGCCAGGCGCGTCTCCTGGCCTCCTCGGTTGACGTAGAGGAGGGCGCGCCCCGTGTCCGCGTCGAGGCGCTCCCTCACCCAGGGCAGCTCCTGCTTCACGTCCTCCGGGCGCTCAAGGGACTCCAGGCGCTCGAAGCGCTGGAGAGCATCGCCCACCGCGAATGTCTTCCCGTGAAGGAAGCGGCACACCTGAGTGGTGGCCTCGTCGAGTACAGCCTCGATGCGGTAGCGGCGGATGCCGGCCTCGGCGTAGCTGCTCACCTGGGCGAAGGAGCGCCCCTGGCCGATGAAGTGGCTTGCCACCACCTCCCAGTAGAATGGCGCCCGCTCAATGAGGGCGCCGCGCGCGGCCCGCTCCAAGGACTCGGCGATGTCGCTTCGCGCAAGGCCTGCCTCCAGCCCCTCGGCCACGAGCCGCCGAGCCTCCACTCCGAAGGAGTCCAGCCGGCGCCCGTACTCGTCCCGGACGAAGTTGCCCTGGGTCCGGACGATGTGCTGGGCAACGCGCCTGTCCATGGCGTTGAAGCGGGCGGCGAGGGCGAGGCCCTGCTCGCGCCGGGCGTGGCTGCGGGTGGAAGCCACCACCTCTTCGGCTGCTTCGCCGAGGGGCGCCTGGATGCGGGCGGGGATGACGGCTGTCTGTCGGCCGGCAGCCTCCAGCGCCTGGGCAACGAGGCGCCTGCGCTGGGCGGCCGTCGTCGTCCTCCAGTCCACGTCGAGGACGGCCACCGCCTCCCGCATGGCGTCCACGTCCGCGCGCCCGACAGCGCGGCGGAGGCGCGCGGCAAGCAGGGCCACGGCGCGGTCCATGCCTGCCGCAGTGCCAACGTCCAGGGCCTTGGCCACCGGAAGCCGGAGGACGTCTCCCAGGAGGGTATCCGCCACCTCACGTGCCTCGTGGATGAGGAGGAGGCTGTCAGCGGGGGTCGTGCACACGGGGCACCTCCTGCGTCACCAGCTCCACGGGATTGCGGCGCTTGGCGCGCACTTCGACGCCGGCCGCGGTGGGGGAGAAGAGGACGTCGTGGCTGGCCGCGCACCTGTCACACAGCGCGAAGACAAGGAGGCCGTTGCGCCAGAGCGTCGTCGCCTCCTCCAGGGGACCGCGCCTTCGGCACATGCGGCACTCCAGGATGCCTCGCTCGGCGTCCGCCTGGGCCTGGAGCACCCACGCGCGCTGGAGTTGCTCGGGCGTCATGGAGTCTTCTCCGAGAACCAGGTGTCGAACTCCGCCCGGGGGACCGGGACGTGCTCGGTGTCCATGTACCGGCGTGCGAGCGCCAGGCGCCCTTGGGCCAGGCGCTCCTCCTCGGCCTGAAGCTCTTCTCGCAGCCCCAAGAGGCGTTTCGCTTCGCCCAGCAGCGAGCCCTTGTCCTTCTGGGGCGTCAGGTCGCTGGAGCCCGATTGGATGCCCGCCAGCGTGAGGGTGATGGGGCGCTTCACCCAGTCGTCCCCAATCTTCCGGAACTCCCGGTGGAAGATGTCGCCGGCCAGGTGGCGGCCCTCCTCGGGAGTCAGCACACCCACGCGCACCAGGCGCTCCACCATCTCCGTCATGCGCTCCGGGTCTCGGGTAGCAGTCGTCTGGCTGCGGAAGCGCCAGAAGCGCACGCCCATGTCCGCGAGCACCTTCCGATTCAGCAAGAAGTCGAACTCGTCTCTTTCGGGTTGGAAGACCTGATCCTCCGCGAAGCGCAGCTGCGCTTCAGCCACGGAGCGGTTGAAGTCGCGCCCGTCCCCGCGCAGCAGCGGCGGAAGACGGAAGGAGCTGCCCACCTTGTCGATGTTGCGCTGGTCGTACTGCTGGAAGAGGGCGTCCTGCTGCTGGGCGTCCGTCAGGGGGCGAAGCTCAATCTTCGCGCGGCCTCCGTCGCCGGTGCCGCCGCCGTCCGCCTCGAGGATGAGAATCTTGTGGAAGTTGGCCTTCCCCTTGAGGTTCTCCTCGATGAAGCGCTCGATTCTCGGGACCGAGGCGTCAGAGAGCCTTCCGCCGGAGACGAGGAGGGCCAGGGGCGGGACGGACTTGTTTGAAAAATAAAGGTAGTTGACCTCCTCCATCTGCCGGGAGCCGAGGACGGACAGCAGGGTGCCCACCCAGCGGGGAATGCCGTAGGGCGAGCGCGGCGAGTGGATGGCGAAGTGGATGAGCTCCGTGGCGGGGCCGTCCGAGGCGTCCGCTGCCTTGAGGGCGGTGACGTCCCGGAAGACGCGGCCGGTGAGGCGGGAGACGACGCGCGGATCTCCAAATGACTTGAAGTACACCCGCTCACTGCCCTGCACCTGGAGGTAGCGGCGCAGGCGCCGACGGGTGCTCACCGTATCGAAGCTGACGGCGGAGATGCGGACGCGCTCGCGCACCTCGACAGCCTCCTTGTCCAAGGGGAGGAGCCGCACCGTGTACGAGGGGACGTAGACGAAGCGGGCGATGTCGCCCTTGCCGTCGCGCAGCACCTCCCAATAGGCGTTGCCCGTCACCTCCACGTCGTGGCGGGTGCGACGGCGCAGCTCGACGAAGCTTCCGTCGAAGCAACAGAAGTCGAAGAAGGACTCCAGGCGGGCCTTCTCCACCCGGGCCTGCTGACGCACTTCCTCAGCATGGGTGGCGACTTCCTCGTCCGTTGGGCGCAGAGGTGTTCCTGGTGGCAGCGTGCCCGCGTCACGCGCGGCCAGGCGCTCCAGGGCCATGGCGTCGGCCACCTTCTCCCGGGCCCCGTCGGCGTCGAAGTCGATGGCGGGCTCGAAGCGGTACCCGAAGCCGTCGATGTTCGTCGCGTAGGCGTCGACGTTCTGCCTCAACGAGTTGGAGTGCTCGACGAGGAGGCAGAGGGCCTCTGGCTCATATGGGGGCTGGAGGGCACCGGCCTCGCTGAAGGCCAAGGCGTCCTCTCCACCGGGGCGGCTGGCGGGCTCGTCGACGCGTGCGCCCACCACCACCGCCTTCAGGATGGACTGGAGGCGCTCCTCGGCCTGGTGGACTTCCGCAGGCACTGTCACGGACGGTCCTCCGCGTAAGCCAGGAGGCCCGTGGGGGTGTGAGAGACGACGCGCACGCGCTGGCCGCGTGCCGCCAGCTCGGCGTGGACTGCCTCCAGCAGTCCGTCGTGGGTGGAGGCCTCGACGGTGAACTCCGGCCCGGGGTGTGGCGCGCCCGAGGCAGAGGAGAGGACGAAGACTCGGACGACGCTCTGCACACGGGCCTCCCGGACCAAGTGGAGGCAAGGCGCGCGGTGGGAGGGGTGCCCTCGATGTGCGAGGGCGTTGGGGGCCGCGCGCCTCACCTCCAGCGAGGACAAAGGCTTCGGGCCCAATTTCGGGGACATCCGGCGTGCGCTTTTTCGCTCAGGACCTGCGCCTCAATGAGTTGCCTTTGTCGGAGGACAGAGCGCTATTGGCGACACCTGCGGCTGACGCGGGAGCCCGCGCGCGAGCCGAAGCGCATGCGTGAAGGCACCTGCGCTGCCGAGAGTCACAGAGACGATTGGGAGGGCTGCTGATGAATCCAAACCCGGAGTGTTTGATGCGAGATGAGGACGCGCGCGGCATCGCGCCCGCCGGTGGCGTTGCCGACACGACGGCCGACGTGACGACGTGCCCATGTCTGTGCTCCGAGCGAGAAGACGAGGCACACCATCCGAACGACTACCTCGTGACGGCCGAGGAGTACCCCGAGCACCCTGCTGCCCAGGCTGGCTACGTGGGGTGGGTGTTCTGCATCCACTGCGGCGCGTGGCGCGCGGACGATGACGACGCGCCCGACGCGGACTGGGTGCCCTGACGCGCGCTGCGCCCGCGCGAAGAGCGGGGCGCACGAACCCCGCTCCTCATGACAGGACCGGCTCTGTCGCGCCGTCCATGGTGAACACGTTGGAGCCCCTCTTCAACGTGGAGGAGACACCATGGACACCTACCGTGTCGCGAAACTGCCCGCTCGCCTGCGCGGCTTCGCGCTTCCGGACACGAGCACGCAGCCCGAAGGCTACGTTGGCGCGGGCGACTACCTCGTGCTCGAGGAGAAGGCTCGCCACCCCACGCCCGACACCGACTACGTCCGGTTGCTGGTGCCGCAGTTGCGCGGGCTCGAAACCTGGGTGTGCACGCGCTGGCGCACGCAGCGCTACGCGACGCTCGTCTCCCAGGAGCGCGCACCTGCCATGGCCCGGCTGTCGTTCGAGAGCGAGCTGCTGGCCGTCTTTGAAGAGCGTCTCATCGCGCTCCTGGGGACGTTCCTCGACTACAGGTATGACGGGAGCAGGGCGTACTACCCGTGGGCGCTTCCGGGCGTTCGTGTCCAACTCGCGCCGCCCCGGCTGAACAACTGCTGCACCTTCGTCGAAGCACTGCTGGTGAAGGCCTTTTCCGAGGTGCACGGTGCGGCCTTCTCGTGGGATGCACGTCGCCACCGGCAGATGATGATCGCCTCCACGGAGGACTACTTCTCGCCCGTGACGGCTGCCGTCGAGTCCGGCATGGCCGTGCTGGCGCCGTCAGCGGATGTGCCTCCCCACCCCTGGACACTCATCCAGGGGTGGCGCAGTCAGTGGGGCTCGGGGCACACCTTCCTCGTCGTGGACTTCAACTCGGGGACGGACAAGGTGCTGGTGCTGGAGTCCAATGCCGCCTTCGGGCTCGACGGCGTTGGCTACCGTGGTCTCGGCAACCTGCGCGACGTCGGCCTCCATCCGCCTGCGGGCTGGTGGACGCGGAGCGAGGTGTGGACGTGGCGCCGCATCTGCTCGACGTACCCATTCCGGCGGCAGGCCTGGCTGAAGGTCAAGGACCGAATGCTGTCGAGCCTCTAGCACGCTTTTGAGGAAGCCCGCGTTGACAGCCCGAGGGGACTGCTCGCCGAGGGCAAGATTCCCTTGATGAGATTGCCCGCAATGGCGGTCGGTCGTCACTACCTATCCGGCAACCAGCCACATCCTCAGCAGCAGGTTGTAGGTAGCTATGATGAAGCCGGCGGGCATCTGCGTCCTGAGGGATTCCCTCGTCGAGTTGAGAGGGAGGCTCTCTCAGGTCATGCGCAGTCCTGGTTGAGTAGTGCGTGGACTGGGATTCAGCGCAGGGCTCCAGACGTTGAAGAGCCAGATGTGACAATTGGTTTGATGCCGTTTAGGTGGCCCAATATTTCAGCTACTGTTTCGTCGAGAACTTGGCCGCGGTTTCGGAAGGTGAGTGTCCGAGTGTTGATGCCAAGTTCCGTAAATACTTTAGGCATCTGTCTGGCTACGTTCATGCGGAAAGCCTCGTCGTGGTCGCGCTCCTTCGATTTGTCGATGCCCATGCTCTGATCCGGGCTGGTCAAGAAAACAATGCCGTACCGCTGAGCGTGGTTTCGTGCGAGATCTACTAGGTACCGACGTTCCTCAATTCGGATCATCTCGGCCCGATGGTCGAGAGCCGCAAAGAGGTAGCCGAGTGCGTCTGGTAGCGGCCGGTCGACAAATAGTACGTCTGGTTGGCTGTTTAGTGCTTCAAGTTCACGCTGAATGCCTGTGGCCATGAGCCAGAGCGTGCTTTCAAATGTGTGGTCCCGCAGGATTGGAAAACCTTTGCTTCGTGCGTTCGTTGCAAGATCTCCAATTTTTTCGGCCCGAAAACCCTGAGACGAGATTCTCTCTTGTAATGTTTCGACGAAGGTTGATTTTCCGGTCGAATGGGTTCCGGCGATCCCTATGATGAGTGTATTCATGTGAATAGATCTCTCTGCTTTGGGGAGGGTTCTCGAGTTGTGTCGAGTATCTCGGAGAGCGTAAGCTCTCTGCCTGAATTCGTTTTACAGAGCCGTAAGAAGATGAGCGCAGCTGCGAATGCGTCATAGGTGGCTCGATGGGGTGTGGATTCGATGGCGCGTAACTGTTCCTCGAGACCAAGGGTGTCAATAATTGCCGTCAATCTGTAGGAGTCTTGTCTTGGTAGGAGCCTGCGGGCAAGTTTTGCCGTGTCGATGACGGCTCTTGGCTCCCAGGCTGGTAGTTGCCGTTTGAGGACTTCATGGTCAACGTGTGCGTAGTGGGCGATGAAGTAGTGGTTGCTGAGCTGAATGCTCAGTTCGTCGCGAATGCTGTCGATTGTTGGGGCGTTTGCGACATCTTTGTTTCTTATCCCGTGAATTGCGGTCACGCGTCGGGATATTTTATGGGCGGGTCGTACAAGCCATGTGGTTGGTCGTTGAGCGATTCCTGGGGGGGTAATGAGTACGGTGCTGATTTCAATGATCTCGGCGGGATTGTACCCATTCCCCTCAATGTCGACGGCGACAAACGATGCCTCGTTCCATGGTTTGAATAGAGGGTCTTTCATTCGCACGCCTCAGTCTTCGCTGGATGAAGTTCGGGATTCAGGTTCGTCTGTCCAGCCAATCTCCGCGCGCCCGTGTCTGTGAGGTAGATGCGGATGACGAATGTCGTGTACCTGATACCCGAAAGTGTGCTGCATAAAGTATCGTGGTTCCTCGTTTAGACCGCTGGTCTGTATGGCACGGTCGTCAATTGTCGGAATTGCTGATGCGCCTAGAGACAGTGCAAGATCGGCAATAGCTTGGGCCTCGGGCTTACGAAAAGCATCGGCACAGCGACGAATTTGATCGACGGGGCAGATGTCGCAAAGCTCCCTGATGCCGTAATGCCCATTGTAGTCCGAAAGGCGGTGGGCAAACGAAACTGCGCAAGAGGTCTTTCTGAAAAGAGGAGGCCCTCTTCCTGTCTTGTGCCATTCGGTCAGAATGCGATCTTCTAGGCTGCGAACAAGAATCTTGCGACGCGCCGGTAGGTTGACAGGTTCGGGTAGGCCCATTTTCCGATAGTAGGACTGGATCTCCTCTCGAAAGAATAGGCCAGTAAATACAGTGGCATGTGCGTGAGTGGCAAGCTGGAGCGCACGCTTGATGTGTGAGGGGCTGTCATTGAGGCCTGATACTAGTGGGCGCCAGTAGAGAACAACTCGATAGTTCTCTGCCATTTCGTGGGCGCGCGTGAGCGTTTTTATGGCTATGTTGCTGTCGATTGGTTCCACTCTCTTGTCGTCAATTCCGGAGTAGGTGACGAGAAGGGTGATTTTTAGATTTTTGATTGCGTTTAGTCGGTTGCAGTCGTCGATAGAGACTCTTGAACGAGTGATGATGAGTAAGTGGTTGGTGAGGCCGCGTTGATCCAGAAGTTCGGCCACTCGAAATAGGTGCGGCTTTACTGTGGGTAGGAACGGATCGGTGGCACGATTGAATATTTGTAGGGGGGTGATGTTGGGCTGGAAGTACTTGTGTGAGACGAGCATTGAGGCTGCTGTTTCGTCGTCTGTGATCCTGTGGGGCTGCTTCATTTCGTAGTTGTGGAATAGGTGGCGTACGCAGTAGGCGCAGTCTAGTGGGCAGCCGATGATGTGGTTTAGGCTGAGTCCGGATTTTCGATATTCAATAGGCTCGAGGAGGGCTGGGGCGATATCTCGCTTTTCGTTCTCGGCGAGGAGAGGCGCTTTGGGCTGTGTCATGGTCGATGCTCTTGTTGGATATGAAGGGAGTTCCTTCATAAGGCGGAGGACTGTTGGAACGGATGAGATCGGTCATGGAGACTTCTGTCTGAAGTCACCGCCAGAGGATTGTTCTAGCGGTCCCGCCCTGATTTTTCCGGTCACGGTCACGACATCGCTCATAGCGCCCCCGGTAGATAGTCCTGCGGACCCGAGTATAGGTTGGCGAGGTTGTCGTGTCGCGCATACCCCCTGGAGTCCTCGGAGACCCCTCCCGCCATCAGACTATGTTGCCCTGCCTCGCGGACTGGTGGACGCGGAGCGAGGTGTGGACGTGGCGCCGCATCTGCTCGGCGTACCCCTTCCGGCGGCAGGCCTGGCTGAAGGTCGATGGTTGTAGGGGGCGGGCCGGAATACGACGTGAACGGATTCGGGCGAGGGGAATCCCAATCGGTTGGACTGCCCTCATGAACCGCTCCGACCCAGTTTGGCCCAAGCCTGTGGACATATCTTCTGTCCACGTCGTTATTTGCGCGGGCGGTGGTACGCGCACGACAGCCACGGCGGGAAGCCGTGCGCCCTCAGCGACTCTCCACCATGAGAGCTTCTTGCACGAGCTGAGCCGCCTTAGTCTGTAGCCGGGTTCTCGCAACAAGCTCGTCGTCCGCGCACTGGGCGCTCGGGCCGCTGCCGAGTGACGCCCACTGGATGCTCGGCCACTTCTGCGGGCAGGTGTGCGTACTGAGCTCCACCGCGTTCAGCCTGTCCAAGCCACCCAGTGCCACGACGACTCTTACGCCATGCCTCTCGATGAATGCCGAGAGAAGAGGCTCGAGGATTCCCCGGGCCCCTAGTGTCAACAGGAGGTGAATCTCCGCCGGCTCAGCGAACGGACGCTTCGCTCTCTGCGCTGCCTTCTTGGGTCCGTCGATGGCGGCGGTGATCACTGGCGTGAGGTCCAGGTGAACTGTGTTGCGCTTGCCTCCGAAAAAGCGGCCTCCGTAGGTCGCGCGTCGATCCTTCGGAAGATCTTCCGAAAGGGTCTGCATGACCAGTTGAGCCCGTTCAAACCACTTGAGCGGTCTACGTTCGAAGTAGCGCGCTTGGTCGCGGAACTGAACGTCGGGGGATTCATCGCAGCTTATATGGCCGTCGCGAATCTCGTCCGCGCTCGGGTTGATTCCGAGAGTTACCAAGGGGATGCGTTCCGAAGATTCAGTGGGAAAACCAAAGCAGATAATGGGTGGGAAACGCTTTATCTCCAGAGGAAACCAGCTGGCAAGCGGAGCACAGTCTCGGACTGCATCGCGAATTTGCAGTGCATCCGCATAGTAGCGGCCGAACAGCTCTCGTGCCGGAGGTAATTCCATTGGCGTCGCTCCTCTCTGCGACAAGCGTAGACTGAGGGAATCCTACACGTCTGGAACATGTGCTGCCCGGGCGTGGCATAGCACTCTCGGCCACCTCTTCGTTGCTGGTGGCGTGGGGCGGCCATGCCTCGGCCCAGTTCAGCCAATCACCCGCACGCCGATCTCCCCACTACCTCGTCGCTCGGGCCCCCGCTCGCGTTGGCACGCAAGGACCACGGCCCAGAACTTGTCCGCGTGCCCGCGGTTGGTGCGCTCGGCGTCGAAGGACACCTTCCCCGAGGGCAGGACCCGGCGCTTGATGGAGTGAATCTGCCCGACGAGCTCACGCTCTCGCGGCAGGGTGATGTCGCGGCGCTGGAGGAGAATCTTGAAGTCGGTCGCCCAGCGCTCCTTGGCCTCGTTGGTGAAGTTCTCGGCCACCACCTGGGGGAAGTCGCGGGCGAGATTCTCGGCGAGGTTCATGCCGATGCCGCTGCGGTCGACGGAGAGGCGCGCCACGGGCAGGACGGAGAGGAGGCGCCGCAGGTGGGCCTCCTGGTCCGCGAAGGGGACACCCTCGAAGCTCTTCAGCATGCGACACGTGAAACGGCCCGCCACCTCCTCGAAGACGGCCAGCTCCGAGCGATCTCGGGTGCGGCCCACGTCGAAGCCCGCGACCAGGCGCCCCTGGGGCACGGGCACGTCGGAGGCGTCCTGGGCCAGCGGCAGCTCGTCGGTGGTGCACGGGAGGATGAGCTCGTAGGGGAGGAAGCTGTAGGACTCGTCGACGTAAAAGGCATTCGAACTCCTGCTGGAAGTCCTCCTGCGGCAGGGAATCGAACTGCTCCACCAGCACGGGGCGCCCGAAGCGAACGACGCGCTCCTCGGTGGACATGAGGGCGGCTTCCACCGCAGCGCGCCGCACGTCGAGGGAGAAGAATCGGCACAGCCACCAGGGCACCAACTGGCGGGTGTGGTGCGGGTACTTGCGCAGCTCCTGGCTGTCGATCTCCCAAAAGATGCCGCGCCGGCCGAGCGTGGTGCTGCCCCCTGTGAGCTGCCCATGCGAGCGCAGAATGAGGGCGGTGCTGCCGGTGTAGACCTCGCGGTCGTTGACCAGATGAGCCAATTCATCGAGGTACACATCGCCGCGCTTTCCGCGCGGAGGCTTTGACGGCACGCTGATGATGCGCGAGAGGCGCCGGCCTCGGGAGTTCGACTCGAAGGCCAGCTCCGTCTTCGCGTCGGTGACGAGCTTCTTTTGATAGGCGCGCGGCAGATCCTCGTACACCTGCCGGGCGATGAGCACCTTCTCCACCGCGTCTGAGAGGTTGTACGAGACGAAGACCGCCGTATGACCGTCACGCAGGTGGCAGCGCGCGAGGGCCTCGAGAGCGAAGGTGAAGGAGAAACCCACTTGGCGGCTCTTCGTCACCCAGCGAAAGCGGGAGCGGTTGTCGAGAAAGGACTGCTGGTACGGCTCCAGTACCATGGGCTCGTTTTCGTACTGGCACAGCCCGGAAATAAATCCTGACTCGGTGGCCAGCCACTGGGTGAGGTCATCCTCGGTGCGTTTGACGATGCTGAGCGTCACGCCATCCTCCCTTCTTGTGTCGTTGCTTTCTCTCGGCACCAGAGCGTGCATGGCCGCGTCCTCTTCACGAAGGAGTCGCCATGTCTGCCTATGCTGCTGTCGCCCGCGCACCCCGCACCCTCACGGAGAAGGAGGTGGTGCTCCTGCTGCGCGCCACGGGGGAGCACCGGGATGGATTCCGGGACCACTGCCTGTACAGCCTCGCGCTGGCCTCGGGCCTGCGAGAGCACGAACTGGTGGCCCTCAACATCGGCGATATCTTCGACGAGCGTGGACGCGCGCGCCGGCACGTGGCGCTGACCGTCTTCAAAGGCAGCCGCCGGCACCCAGGTCCCCAGGAGGTTGTCCTCTCGGACACGGTGCGCGCGAAGCTGGAGAAGCTGCTGCGGCTGAAGCGCTCGCAGGGGCACGACGTGGGGCCCCAGGCACCGCTCTTCCTGAGCCGCCTGGGACTGCGCCTGTCCACGCGGCAGGTGCGCCACGGCTTCGGAGTCTGGCAGCAGCGAGCGGGCCTGGAGAGGCACCTCAACTTCCACGCCGTGCGCCACACCGCGTGCACCGGGGTGTACCGGCGGACGAAGGACATCCGCCTCACCCAGCGCTTCGCGCGGCAGCGCAGCATCGACTCCACGGTCATCTACACGCATCCCTCGGACGACGAGCTGGTGCGCGTGACGCAGGACTTGCCCTGCTGATGGGGAATGCCGCCTCCGCGCTGAGCGCCCACGAGAGCCCCTGCTTGTGCCGGGGTGCCGCGCGGAGGCGGTGAGGGGCGGACGTGCGCAACGCTCGCGCATGCCGCTCCAGGCGCAGCCGCAGCAGCCGGCGAAAATGAACAGCGCGAGGCGTTCACTTACCGGCCGCAAATGATCAGGGGAGGGGTGTTCACTTTTTCGGAGCTGACCCTCTCGAAAAGGGCCCCAGGTACACGCCCCGGCGGCGCACCCCGCACGAAAGATCGCACCACCCCCCACCCTGGCGTCAGGGGTAGGCGGGGTAGGCGTGCTGGCGTCATCGGTAGGCATGGTTGCGCCCGGCCTGAGCAGGCGGTGAAGGTGACTGCGGAGGAGCTGGGCCGCGCAACGGGCGGCAGGTGGCGGCAACCAGCGGAAAGCGGCCATTGGCCTCGGCGCTTCGGCCCCTCAAGAGGGCGCGTAAGCGCGCGAAACAGCGTGGGGGCAGTGACGCCGAATGGCCGCCTTTACCCATTTCCGGCCATTCGGCTCGGCCCTGGTAACGGCACGCGCGCCCAGGTGCGCGGGGGGCTTGGCTCGGAGTCATGGGG